>JAFXHL010000060.1 GCA_017536405.1 Oscillospiraceae bacterium | reverse complement strand
TTTACTTCGTCTATTTCGGGAAGCCCTACATTTACATCGAGAATATCAGCGCCCTTTTCCTGCTGGGAAACACCCTCACGGAGAATGTAATCTATATCATTTTCTACAAGAGCCTGCTTAAAACGCTTTTTGCCCGTCGGGTTTATTCTTTCGCCTATAAGAACGGCTTTTTCACCGAAAGAAACTGTATGTGAATATGAAGAAACGACAGTCAGGTTTTTATCTGTAAGAGGAACAACGGGAAAATCCTTTGTCATATCTACTGTTTCTTTTATGTAATCGGGGGTTGTTCCGCAACATCCGCCTAAAAGGCGAACGCCTGATTTTGCATACTCTATCATTTCATCGGCAAATTCCTTTGCACCGACTTTAAAGACAGTTTTGCCATCAACTGTTATCGGAAGCCCTGCGTTTGGTTTTAATATAACGGGGATTGACGCTACCGATAAAAGTTCAGAAACGATATCTTTCATTTCGGCGGGGCCTAATGAACAGTTTGTTCCGACAGCGTCTGCGCCCATACCCTCGGCAAGCGCTACCATAGCGGAAGGAGTTGCGCCTGTCATAAGTTTACCGTCTTCACCATAGGCATTTGAAACGAAAACGGGAAGGTCACAGTTTTCCTTTGCGGCAAGAAGAGCGGCTTTTGTTTCATAGGAATCGTTCATCGTTTCTATAAAAACAAGGTCAGCGCCATATTTTGCACCTAAGTTAACAGTTTTTGAAAAAGCGGAAACTGCGTCTTCAAACGAAAGGTCGCCTAAGGGCTTTAAAAGTTTTCCGAGTGAACCCATATCGAGCGCTACGAATTTATTTTCGCTGTTCCCTGTTTCTGCTATTGCGTCCTTTGCGTTTTTAATAGCGGCAGAGATGATTTTTTCGAGTTCGTCATCTGAAAATTTAAGCGGATTTGCGCCGAATGTATTTGCGCAGACAATGTTGCTTCCTGCTTCAAAATAAGCCTTATGAATATCTTTTATAATGTCGGGATGGGTTATGTTCCATCTTTCAGGAAGTTCGCCCGGTTTAAGACCTTTTGCCTGAAGGAGTGTTCCCATTCCACCATCGAGATAGACACGGTTTTCTTTTAAAAATTCTCTTAAATTCATATTTCTCTCCTGTAAATACATCCTGCGTTTTCACAACTTTCGCAGGGATTTTTTTCTTCTGTTTCTGTATTCTTTATTCCGACAACGGCTGTCACCGACTTTGAAGGCGACATCAGGAAACTGTCGTTAAGGCAGATTCCTAAATTCTTTGTGGCATCTGTTACCGAAATAATAAGTTTCTGGTCCTTTATATCCCAATCGGAATAACCGGGGCTGAAACGGTTTGTTATGCACTTATATTTCTTTTTCATTTCATCGCAGAAAGCGTCGCACAGTGCCTCTATCCGTTCTGTTCCTATCGCCTGAAAGATTACTGCCTTTGTCGGCGAAATTCTGCTGTATTTTGAGATTAGTCTGTCTATCCCCACTCCTATCGTTGCGGCAAAGATGATTATTTCATCGCTGTCAGAAAGGTGTTTTAAAAGACCATCTGAAGAAATATCTTTTTTATATTTTATCGGGAATACAGAATAAGAAACGGCATAAGAAAGAGTGGGCATCGCTTCTGTAAGACATTCCTCCAAAAGAGAAAGAATGTTTTCATCGGGCGTTTTACAGCCCATATAGCGAAGTATCTCTTTTTTATCGACAAGGGGTGCGTTAAAAGTGAGTTTTTCAGCCATAGTTATTTTCCTAAAATATCAGAAAGGTTGCTCTGTATCTTTTCGGCAACATCGGGTTTGTTCATCGAGTAAACATGGACATTTGTGATGTTGTTCGCGTAAAGGTCTATAATCTGGTCGGTTGCATAGGCTATTCCTGCCTGTTTCATAGCGAGAGGGTCCGACCCGAATTTATCAACAAGGCTTTTGAAACGCTGTGGCATAAATGAGCCTGAAAGTTTTATCGCCCTTTCAACCTGATTTGCGTTTGTTATAGGCATAATTCCAGGAATTACGGGGACGGTTATTCCTGCTTCACGGATTTTATAAAGGAAATTATACAAAAGATTGTTATCGAAAAACATCTGTGTAGTCAAGAAATCGCAGCCTGCGTCAACCTTTTCTTTAAGGCGCTTTATATCTTCTTTCTGATTTTCGCTTTCGGGGTGGATTTCGGGATAACAAGCCGCACCTATACAAAAATCATAATGAAGGCTTTTTATCTCTCTGATAAGGTCAATGGCATAGCGATAATCCCACTTACTGCGGTCGTCATTCATCATACTTTCGGGGATATCGCCACGAAGCGCCATGATATTCTGGATACCCGCATTATGCATATCCTCAATTCTCTGTTTTACTGTTTCTTTATCCGAAGAAACGCAGGTAAGGTGTGCGAGCATAGGAACGCCGAATTCTTCTTTTATATTCTTTGCAATTTCAAGGGTATATTTACTTGTTCCACCACCTGCGCCGTATGTAACGCTCATAAAAGAGGGGCGAAGTTTTGCTATTTCTTCTGTTGCGACTTTGACGCTATCAAAGGAACTTTCTGTTTTGGGTGGAAAAACCTCGAAAGAGAGGGATAATGTATCTTTTGTTATAAGGTCAATAATTTTCATTTTATTCATCCTTTCTGTGAATGATAGTTTATTATATCACAGTTTACAGAAAATTACAATAAAAAAGAAAAAACCGATGGATTTTTTCTTCCATCGGCTTTTCCTTTAAGAAAGGAGTAAATAATATGAAAAATAAAACAACAAGCTTGAATCAAATAAGATTTAATCAGAAATCGTCGTCATCGTCATAGTCATCATCTTCATCATAGTCATCGTCTTCGTCATAATCATCGTCGTCATCATAATCATCGTCGTCTTCTTCGTCACAATCGCAGTCGTCGCAATCATCGCCGTCACAGTCATAACCGTAATGTTTACATTCTTCGCGTTTTCTTCTGCGTTCTTCTTTTTCGATGAAATCAAGTTCCATCATTTCTTCAAAAATATCAGTTTTGCCATCGCCGTTGAAATCAAATAAATTTCCGAATATACCCATAATAATCCTCCTTGAAAAGTTGTCGTGATTTTCTTCTGTAATTTCATTATAGCATAACGAGTGGGTAAAAGTACGGACAATAAATTTTTGGTGGAAAATAAAAAAGAACACCCGAAATGGATGTTCTTCTGGTCGAGGCGACAGGACTCGAACCTGCGGCATCTTGGTCCCAAACCAAGCACTCTACCAAACTGAGCTACGCCTCGTAATTATGCAACTTTAATATTATAATACATTTTTTACCCTTTGTCAAGTGGCGGAGATGATGAAATTTTCATCCTATAATTATAACACCACACAAGTTATTTTCATCATCGCTGTAAATTCTTGACATCGCAAAAAAAAGTTGTTATAATTTTTATGGATATGCGAAATATGTCGCAGAATTCAATATTATGTTAACTGAAAGGGGCATATTTAAAATGGGCAAGTTTGTAATCAAGACAACAAAATCAGGTGGATACACATTCAATCTTAAAGCACGCAACGGCGAAATCATCGCAACAGGTGAAAATTATGAATCACTCGATTCTTGCAAGAACGGTGTTAACAGCGTAATCACAAACGCTCCTATCGCTGCTCTCGAAGATCAGACTGTTGAAGGATACCAGACAGAAAAGAACCCCAAGTTTGAAGTATATAAGGATAAGGCAGGCGAATTCCGTTTCAGACTCAAAGCAAAGAACGGACAGATTATCGCAACAGGCGAAGGCTACAAGGCTAAGAGCAGTTGTAAGGACGGAATCGAAAGCATCAGAAAGAATGCTGTTGATTCTGAAATCGTTGAAGAAGCATAAGAAAAACTTCAATACAAAACCCACTCGTTGGGGTAATTATCGTATAGAAGAAATCAAGGGGTACCGAGTAGTAAACTCGGTACCCTTATCTGTTTATTACGGATTAAGAATGGTTTTTTATTTATTTTAAAGCGACATAATCGGCATACGCATAGCCGATATTCCCCTTATAATTCACGACATACCAGTTTCCATACTGACCATAGACTGTTATCTCTGAGTTATTCGGCATACTGAGAATAATCTTGCTTTCGGTTGAAGGATATGCTCTCAGATTAAGTCCTGAGCCGTCGGTTGCTACCGTTGCGCTGTAAACTGTTCCGGGTTCTATGAAAGGAATTCCGAAATAATCGCAAAGCGACTGAACGAGAATTTTCGCTATGCTGTCAAGATTTTCTTTGAGCCACGCTTCGTCGAGAGGGTTATCGTGATAACCGAGTTCGGATAAAACGGCTACTGCTTTTGTTCTTGTGACCTCGGCGAGAGTAGTTGTCGGCAACGCCTGAACTCTGCCCTGCAAAGGATAGATATTCTGAAGGTTGTTTGAAATGATTACTGCGAGGTCTTTTGAAAGTCTGCTGTAAGGAGAATAGTAGTTATCAATTCCGCGGAGTTTGCCCGCGAAATCCCCTCCCCCTGCGTTTGAATGTAATGCCAAATGAACATCATAATATCTGGCGTTGGAGTCTGCTATCGCGCCGTTTACATTTCTTTCGGGAACATTTCTTGTAAATTCTATCCCCGATGAGCGAAGATAAGGCTCCATTTTATCGGCAAGAAGATTCATTGTCTGCTCTTCGTTGCCGCTTGTATAGTATTTGTTCCATTCCTGTGTGGAAGGACTTAAAAATACTTTTGGCATAATAAATCACCCCTTATTATAATTCTATGCGAAAAATAATAAAGGGTGAGGACAAAAAATAAGGCTGACATACTGTCAGCCTTTTGTTTTTTAATTTCTTAGAAATCTTCGCCATCTTCCTTATCGATTTCTTCGATGTCTTCTTCAACAGTATCGAGAACTTCTTCAACAGAAAGGTCTTCACCGTCGAGGATGATATCTTCACAAGCTGCACATTCTTCGCAGTTGCAATCGCAATCATCGCAGAATTCATCATCAAAATCATCGTAAGCATCGAGTTCTTCACGCTTCTTGATAGCAAACATTGTTGCTGCTGCGCCGATACCTGCTGCTACGAGACCGAAAATTGCAAGTCCTAAAAAGTTTTTCATATCAAAATCACTCCTATAATTCATTAAGGTAAATATCATTATGATGTTATTATATCACACCGCTTTATATATTTCAAGTAACTTTTGAAAAATTTATATATTTCCACTTAAATTCATAATTATGGAAATCGCCGCTACGGGTGCGGTTTCGCATCTTAAAATGCGTTCACCGAGCCATATGGGGATTATTCCCTTATCTATCGCTTTTTCAGCCTCTGACGCATCAAATCCGCCTTCGCTTCCGATAATGAGAGAAACTGTTTTTTTACCCTTAAAATCAATCTCTGAAAAGCGTTTTCCGCCCTCTCTTTCATAGCAGATGAGAGGAAGGTCGTTTTCAGACGCTTCTTTTATCGCCTTATCAAAATCCATAATCGGCGTTATTTCGGGGATTATTCCCCTTCCGCTCTGTTTTGCGGCCTCTTCGGCGATTTTATTGTATCTTGTGAGTTTTTTTGCGAAAGATTTATCATCGGGGCGTGAAACACATCTTTTTGTCATAACGGGAACTATTCTCGAAGCACCGAGCTCTATTGACTTCTGGATAATTGTTTCAAATTTATCGCCTTTGGGAAGTGCCTGATAAAGTGTTAAAAAAACATCGGGCTCGGATTTACTGTTTTCGGATGAGATGATTTTACACAAAACTCCCTCTTCGGAAAAACTTTCTATTTTACAGAAATAATCCTTTCCGCTGTTGCAGAAAGTTATATCATCACCCGTTGCCATACGGAGAGAATAGGAAATATGCCTTGCATCTCCGCCTGTAACTAAAATATGGTCACCCGAAACCTCGGGAACAAAAAATCTCGGCATAAAACAAAACCTCCGACAAAATACTGCTTATAAAAGTATAACCTACCTTTTTAAAATAGTCAACATATATTGAAATAAGAGAGATTTTCTGATATAATGAATGTATATTAACTTTTATGAAAGGCGGTGGGGTTTATGAATTTAAAAGAACGCAACAAAGATATTATCGCTGATATTCTGACAACAGAAATCATAGTTATAGTTCTTTTTGCGGTTTACAGATTTTTCTCTTCGGATTTTTACGGCATACACTCCGCTGAAGAAGTTCCTTTATGGAGAATTGCCTACATAATCTCAGGAAGAGGAAATCTTCCCTCATTTTCGGGATTCGGATATTCTTCATTCGGGTATTCACTAATCCTTGCACCGCTTGTATTCATTTTCGGTGGCGGAAGCAATGCTTATTCGGTTGCACTTTTTATAAATACTGTTTTTCTTGTTGCATCATTCTTTATAGCATATAAAATCGCAATGAAGCTCTTTCCTGATGTTAATAAATACTTTGTCAAGGCGGCGGCATTCGCGGTTATGCTTCTTCCCGATATAATTTCATCGGCATATACGACAGACGGAACTGCAGTTTCTGTTTTTCTTATGTTTATGGTGTTATGGTTCTTTATAAATATGGATTCATCGAAAACCCCTCTTTTCTATGCATTTATGGGGATAACACTTTCTCTTCTTCTGTGGTTCTGTGAAGGGACTATGGGGATTTTCATAACAGGTGTTCTCGCATTTTCGGCTATGATTGTTTCAAAAAGAACAGACAAACTTTCTGTTACCGCTTTCTTTTCATCGGCAGGGACGGGATTTGTCTTATTCATAGTTTTAAGAATTATTTTCTCTGTTGTTTTTGCTACCGAAACGGAAGGTTTTTCTTCGAGA
>JAFXHL010000059.1 GCA_017536405.1 Oscillospiraceae bacterium | reverse complement strand
CCCTTCTTTCAACCTCTTCACAGAGTTCTTTGCTGATTTTTTCGTTATACGCGTTCACACTTCCGCCCGCAAAGCGCATTATGTCGGGCTTAACGCCTGTTGCTTTGTATATGCCGTCTGAAGTGTTTTTCATATCGAGCATAAAACTGTCAACATCCTTATATATGGTTTCGTAATCTTGCGACGCAGAATGTATGCCGACAGTGTGTCCTTCTGCGATACACTGTTTTACTATGGCGATATCCTGCTCAGTCTCCACGGCGCACATGAAAAAAGTTGCCTTAACATTGTGCTTTCTTAAAATGCTTAAAATACTCCATGTGTTTTCTGCGGGGCCGTCGTCGAATGTGAGATAGATGGTCTTGTCAGAAATTCCGTTTTTTTTTGGAGCATCTACATAAAGGTCGGGAAAAAGCTTTGTATAAGCGGGCGCGTTTCTTACAGCCTTTAAAGCCGAAACATATTTGTCAAAAGACTTCGGATTTTCTTTTTCGATGAATTCTAAAATCTCATCGTCAGAATATCCCTGCTTTTTCATCTCATCGTAGATTTCATCGAGGGATTTTTTTACTTCTTCCTCTTTTTCTTCCTCTGCGATGTTGTTGATGACAGGCTTTGTAACATTCTCTTCATAGTCGTTTTTAAGAGATGCGTATTTCACTCCGAAAAAGACCGCGAGACCTATTGAAACCGCGATAATAGTGGCAATGCCGACAACAATGAGGTCCTTAAAAAACCTCACGCTTCCGAAATACATTGAACCACCACCCGATTTTACATACTTTCTCATAATATACACACTTTATCATACACCATATTGAGAGTTTTGTCAAGATAACTACAAGAATTTGTGTCAGTTATTTCTATTATTATAGCGGTCGTAATATCGCCATAAAGTCGTCTGAATTCCGTTCTTTGTGCCGTTTATGAGAATATGGTTTATTCTGCCTTCCTTTTTGTCAAAAATTACCGTATCGTTAAGGTCTTCACCCGAAAATCCGTCATACTTTACAAAATCTGCCCTAAAACCTTTAAGACTGAGGTTTATTTTGCTATAAACCCCTAAATAACTGTCAAAAGCCCACATCTTATCATAGGCATAGTATTTTTCTCTTATAATACCAAGATTTCTTATTTCTTTGTCATTTACATACATCGAATAAGTATCGCTTTCATCTTCGAGTGAATGCATATAAATATCACTGACAACATTCTTAAGATTGAGAAGATTTCCCTTTGAGATAATATTTTTTGGTTCAAAAGAAAATGTTTTTTCAGAGAGGGTATAAGAAACCTTGTTGGGTGACGAAATAAAGGGATGAGTATTATGCATTTTAAGGCAAAGCATCCTGCAGGCATCCCAGATAGAAGAATGAGGATTGAGATATATGTAGTTTACTTTATCCGAACTGTCTTCGTGGGTTATATTCGGAAGATTTACCCTGCTGAATAACGAATTGAGTGAGGGCGAATAAATTAACCCTTCAGGGAGTTCACCCTGCAAAAGAAGTGAAGCATATCCTCTTGAAGAAACAGAAACCATTTTTCCGTCAGAAGATTCTGTTTCTTCGATGATATCGACAAATCCCTTATGAACAAGATTTTTGCCGATAAAAAATTCAATATCCGAAATATTCATAACATCAGCGTCAACAAAGAAAATTCCCGAAAAGAGAGAGTAGGGAGTATAGACCTCTTTTTCAAGACTAAAAGAAAGGCATTTCTTTGTTTCATAAACCTCTCCCGAAACAGATGTCAGTTTAAGGGTAATATCATTCATTTTCATCATCCTTTATTTCTATAAATTCCGCCTCGATAAACGCTGTTCTTCCGCCTCTTAACCTGTATGATGCAAGACACATTGACGGCAGATAAGCACCGCCTATGTTTATCGGGATTTTTATAAAGTCTTTGACAGCATTGTCAAGTTCGGAAAAACTTTTTGCAGAAAGCTGTGTTTTTCCTTTGAGAGAAAGCGAAAGAGGATGACTTCCGCCACCGCTTACCCTTACTCCTGTTGAAAATGTCTTTACCTCGCTTACTGCCTGTTTTCTTGAAAACGAAAATGACAATACAGAAATTTCGGTTTCGCCTATTTTCACTGTATCTGTTATATCGCCTATTGTGTAGTTGAGTTTCAAAGAAAAGGTATAACAGAGTCTGTCGAGTTTCTTTTCATAGAAAAGGTCAGATGCCTTTATGCTTTTTACAGAAAGGTCTGAAGCCATAATCGTTTCGGGAATTTTAGAGGCAAGAGAAAGAATTTTTCCTCCGCTGAAATTTGAGGGTGCATAAAAAGAAATTTCCGCCTCAGCCTCAGAAACGGATTCATCCGCATTAAGCCCCGTTATGCCGACGGTTATAAAGCAGTCGTTTCTTCTTGCTATAAGCTCCTCGCCAAACTGATGATATGAGGGGATTTTTGTCTTTGATAAAACAGAAATTATATCATTTGCAAGAACATAAAAACTCATTTAAACCCCTCCTTTAACGGACATAAAAACAAAGTCGTTTATGGGTTTTTCGATAAGATAACCCTTACAGAGTTTTTCCTGTTCATAAATCATCTT
>JAFXHL010000058.1 GCA_017536405.1 Oscillospiraceae bacterium | reverse complement strand
ATATGTATTTTTAAGGTTCCGTTAACATTTTCATTGCAATATTGCCGAAAACGAAACGAAAAGTTCGTTTAATATGCCAGTCGGGATTTTTGAAAAATAATGTTATATATATTGAATAAGATGTTTTTTGATAACTGTAGATAAATTAAGGTTAGTTTCTATAGGGATGGAAAAGTCCACTTAAAATATTGCATATCCTGATTTTTTATGTTATAATGACTTTGCGACACAATTTAATACGTTTCATTTGTAAAGTATTCGCTTTTGCTTACAGGTAAAAGTGCATGCTCTTTTTTCGTATGCTTTCTAATGAAACGAAATTGTGTCGCAGCAATCGGAGTTATGCATTTTTCGGTGCGTGGCTTCGTGCTGCGCACTTTTTTTATTTTAAAGGAGACATTTATATGAAAAAGAAACTCGCATTACTCCTTTCGATTATGATGATGGTTTCTTTAACAGCCTGCAAACCCGAAAAGGCAGAGGTTGAAACAACATCTGAAACCGAAACAACAACTATATCAGAAGAAACAACGGTTGCAGAAACAACAGAGATTACAGTTCCTTCTGTTACTACTGTACCCGAAGAAACAACAGTTCCTGAGGAAACTACTACTCCCGAAACTAAAACAACTCCTGTTGAAACAACTACTGTTCCTGAAACTACAACAGCAGCACCCGTAGTTACTACAACTGCTCCCGTAGTTACAACGGTAGCAACTACCACAACTCCTGCCCCCGTAGCAAAAAATTATATTGTTGGGCATGATAGAGAAATGGCTCTTGAACTTTTTGAAGCTATGAATGAAGAAAGAAGAAGTTTAGGGGTTAAAGAACTTAAAATCGATGAAAATCTTATGGATTTTGCGGATATAAGAACAGAAGAAATGGGTATACACGGATATTCAGCCCATAATCGTCCCGATGGTAGTCTTTATAACACTGTTTTCGCAGGAACATCATATGAATGGAATTTTTCTTGCAGAGCGGAATGTGCGGGATGGGATGCTCTTGAATCCAAAGGAAGCACAGATGGTAAAGAGTGTTTTAAAGAATATAAAAATTCTCCTCCTCATTATCGGGGAATAATCGATCCTTGTTATGAATATGTAGGAGTAAGTGCTTATAGAGATAAAAATGGAAAAACCACTACGGTTATTCTTCTTTATACTCCACTTTGATACGATTTTTAATATATCGCAGAAACAAAATAAATACTTACATAAAGGAGACATTTATATGAAAAAGAAACTCGCATTACTTCTTTCATTGGCGATTGCGGTTTCAATGACCGCCTGCCAGTCGGCAACACCACAACCCGAAGAAACTCCTGCTGAAACCACACAGGATACAACTGTATACGAAGCAAAGGAATATACAGAGGATGAGTTCTGGAAACTCAGAATAACTTCTCCTGATGCCAATACTCCCGATAATCCTTCACGCTGGGGAGATTTGGGTTATTTCCGTGTTTTAACCACAAAAAAACCTGAAAATCTTGGATTTAATTTGCCTTTTGAAGAATCTGATTATGTGATTAAGGGCATGTTTTACCGTAATATAATGAAGGATCTTTCTCTTTTTCCTTCCTGGCAAAAAACCCCTTATACAAAAGACGATTTCTTATCTTACGACACAGTTGGTGGGGTTCTTGAAGGATTAACACAAGAATATAATGAATCTACAGATTTTTACGGGGCGGACAATTATCTTATTGAATACGAAATGACAGAAATGACTTCATCAGAAACAGGAGAAAAACTCCTTGTAAGAAATCCTGTTGTTATGAAAAATGATGAAGTTGCTGAATGGCATATCAAAAATTACGGCGAAAATATTATGGCGGCGTATGAATTATGGCAAAAATATGGTGGTGGAAATTTACATGGCGGTAGTTATTGGTTTACTCGTGCAGAAGCAGAAGCCGATGCCGGTTATTTAGATTCTCGGTTAACATGGGGATTAAACGGATATGGGTCTCTTGAAAATATGCAGGCCGCTGAAGTAAATTTCAACGATGTCCCTAAGGTTACTGATGGATCATTCCGTACAAACTTTGACCAGACACATAAAGATATAAAAGCAAATGAATATCCCAAAATACTTCCTATTATTGAAAGATATATCAATGCAAAATATCTCGGTTCAGAAGAAGTTTATAAAGAAGATTTCACAGAAGATTTTCTCGCTACTCCAAATTTCAACCCTGAGGTAATAAAGGAATATTACAATAAAAACGGAATTCTTGTTACAAGTATCAAGGATTTGAAAATCCGCAATACAAATTTTGAAAGATTTGCTGTTCCTGTAATCGCAGAATACACTCTTTGTACGGAAAAGGGCGAATATTATTGTCGTGATTACTTCTTCTTTATTTATACCTACAACGAAGAAACAGACGATTTTTCATATCAGATGGCGTATTCTATGAACAGCGAAGCTTTAATTGAAGCCGATGCATCTGCGTCTAAAGAAGATCCTGACAGATATGAAACAGAAGAACGTTTCTTGTCTTCTGGCGCTTTTTAAAATTTGAACATTATCAAAAGACCAAAGATTTTCTTTGGGACATAGGACACTTTTTCATACACGATTATTTAAGAAAGGAGAAAACACCATGAAAAAGTTTTTAACAATTACAATCCTCGCAACAGTTCTTATGACACTTACAGCTTGTACAAAGGCTCCTGCTGAAAATACAACTCCCGATAATACTCAGGCACAGACTGAAATTGCAGAAAACGGCAAGGAACTTGCGATCTGGGCAGAAGGAAAAATTATCGAAGGCGAATTTCCTACAGATGCAAATGGAACAGGCGTATATCAGGAAGAATGGTTTAAAGACGAATAAGCACATAAACAATCCCTCGTAATTTGTTTTTTAAAAATGATAACCCCCGTAGATTTGAAGTCTACGGGGGTTTTAGTCGTTGTTGTCATAAAACTTCTTTATTAGTAGTGACCCCTCGGACAGTTCGTTAAGGACTTTGTTTTGAAAAACAAAAAACAACTCGGAAATGACAATCGTTGTTTCCGAGTTTTTAATTTTGTGATATATAAATATTTTAAAAAAGATTGCCCGTATTTCAAGGCAAACGAGCGACGGCATACTTATGGTATTCCGAGCGAGTTTAACACAGAAATACGGGTGAAATTTTTTTAAACGCTGTGGCGGTATTCGATGACATTTATTATTTTGCCATTGTCGATAATAACCCTCGGAACACGCATTGATATTCCGCAGATGATTTCATAGCCGATTGTTCCGTAAAGGTCGGCAAGTTCATCGGCGGTTATCTTTTCGTTTCCGTCAGTTCCGAACATTGTTGCTATATCCCCTGCTTTTACATCTATGCCTGTAACATCAAGCATAAGCTGGTCCATGCAGACCCTTCCTGCAACCTTTGCTCTTTTTCCGTTTACTATCGCTTCCGCCTTATTGGATAAAAGTCTTGAATAACCGTCGGCATAGCCTATTGTAACGGTTGCGATTTTCATATCGTGGGGCGCTCTGAATGTTCTTCCGTAACTTAAATATTCGCCTTTCTTTATCTCTTTTACATATGAAACCTCTGCTTTAAGTTCCATAACGGGTTCGAGTTCAAAAGGAAGAGGCTTTTTGAAATTCGGCATAAGTCCGTAAAGCATAACGCCGAAACGGGCAAATGAACTTCTTTCATCGGGGTAATATGTTCCCCCCGCGCTGTTGAGGAAATGAACGGCGGGGATTTCTATCCCTCTCTTTCTGAGTTCATCTGAAACGGCGAGAATAAAATCTCTCTGAGATTCTGTATAGGAAATATCGTCTTCATCATCACTGTCGGCAACGGCAAAGTGTGTGAATATTCCCTCAACCTTTATATTTTTAAGGGCACATATTTTTTCGATTTCATCGGCAGTTTCGATGGGTGAATCGTTTTTGAGACCTATTCTTCCCATTCCTGTATCGAGTTTTATATGTATTCTGACGGGCGATTCTGCGTTTTCGCTGAATGCTTTTGCATGGTCATAGGAAACCGCTGTGTTTATTATGTCAAAACGGGAAAGTTCTTCTGAATATTCGGGAGATGTATAGCCAAGAATGAGTATATCACCCTTTATCCCGTAACTGCGGAGTTTTTCTGCTTCGTGGATATTTGAAACGGCAAAATTCTCTATTCCCATAGAAGAAAAGAGTTCTGACATTGTTTCGTCATCGTGGCCATAGGCATTAGCCTTTATGACTGCCATAAGTCTTGTCTTTTCGGGCAGAAGGGATTTTATCTTTTCTATGTTTCTTCTTGCTCTGTCAAGGTGTATTTCTGCATAAGCACGGCGTAAAAAACTATTCATCAAAGGGTTTCAACTCCTTTACAACCGATAAGAATTTGTGTATAATATAATCAGATTTATCGGAGGATTTTTATTTATGAAAGAGAAAGTAGTCTGTTTTACAGGTCATCGTCCCGAAAAACTGCCTTGTCAAGAAAGAGGCAGTATGCAGACAATGATGCTGAAAAGTTTTTTATATAAACAGATATATGATTGCATACAGGATGGTTATACCGTTTTTGTTGCGGGGCTTTCAATGGGCGTTGATATGTGGGCATCTACCATTGTTATGAGTTTTATGGAAAAATATCCCGATATAAAACTTATAACCGTTTCTCCCTACAAAGCATTCGGAGAAGACAGAAAAAACGCTGACTACTGGGAATACCGCAACACTCTTGAAAAATCATCCGACATTATATACATCTCTGAAAAGTATTACAAGGGATGTATGAAAAAAAGAAATATGACTATGATAGATATGTCAGACCGCATTATAGGCGTTATAAAAGAGGGCCACAGCGGAACATCGCAGACAATAGGTTATGCGATGAAAAAGGGCCTTGACGCGCATATAATCAACATCGGCGATGCATTTGACGGCATCGAGGAAAAAACTCCTTTCCTCATCTGACCTTTTGATACATCCTTTAAATTATACGATACAACCCCGTTTTTGTCAACCGAAGAAAAAATTCAAAAAATTTGTTTTTTCCTATTGACAAACTTTAAAGTTCTTTCGCTTATGGACTTTCAACATTTTCAACATAGTTTTCAACAATTATGCATAAACAGAGTTGTGCGAGTGTATATTTTTTGAAAAACCGCCTTTTTAAGCATTGGTATTTTTTGTATATACATATTGTTAACGGGAAGTGGTCTGATGTCAAAAAAATACAGTCGCGTATCTATGGTGTTTTTGAAAACTCTGATTTTAACAACTGTCCTCCTATCAGGGACAGTTTTTATTTTGTCGTTTTTAATCGAAAAATCAGAGGAAAGCAAAGCCGAAAAGATAGTCTATGAGACTGTAAAAGAAGTGAAAAAGCCCGATAATTCGCTTGATATGGCAACTCTTATGATACTCTGCGAAAACGGAGAAAAATCGGGAACAACCTTTATGATAGCAAGGTTTTTATCGGCAGAAGAAAGGGTCTATCTTGTTCCCCTGCCCTCTGATATGGTGTGTCAATCGGGGACAGAAACTATGACCATATACGAATTTTTCAGAAAATACGGCTGTAAAAAGGCACTCAGGGCAGTAAGCGAAACTATGAATATTCAGATAGAAAAATATGTTTTTCTTGATAATACAGGCTTTGCGACTGCAATAGACAGTATATCGGGCGAAGTTTCATACAACATTTCATCGCCGACAGAATACTATAACGACAGCCTCTCTGAATATGTTTATATAGAAAAGGGGGAGAAAAAACTTTCGGGGAATGAGATAAGGCAGTATGTTTCATCGCCTTTGTTTTCAGAAAAGTTCCGTTCGGAACAGATGGCTTTTATCATGGCATCCGCTATGGAAAAGAAAGACGGCGATATATATGGGTTTTCGGAAAATGCAGGTCTTTTCAATGATTTTATGGAGCATAATTTTTCTTATGAGGAATTCAAGTGTCGTGCCAAGTGTATAAATGATATAAAGGAAAGAAAAGAGGATTTTACTTCTGTCATACTCCCGAAAGGAGAATGGAATGAGGGAAAATTCTGTCTTTCAGTTGAATTCAAGAATTATCTCGCAGAAAAACTTGATGCCCGAAAACTCGCGGAAATATCAGAGGGCTATTGACAAGAGAAAGAACAATATGTTAAAATAACTGTATCTTCAAGGGAGTAGATGGCGCAAAAAAGGTTGCGTGATAAGTCAACATACTGACTTTTTAGTCTGGCTTATCTTAAATTTCAAGACTTGAGTACATGGTTTTCTGTGTACCCGAAGTCTTTTTTCTTTTATCGGGTGCAGGACATTACTGTATCCGATAATTTTTGAAAAGAGGTTTTTATATGTCATTTTCGGAACTTTTACTCATAGCGATAGGTCTTTCGATGGATGCTTTTGCCGTTGCTGTTTGCAAGGGGCTTTCTGTCGGAAAAACAAAGGTCAGACACTACATAATAACAGGGCTGTGGTTCGGCGGATTTCAGGCTTTAATGCCTTTTTTGGGGTATTTACTTGGCACAACATTCGAAAAATACATAGTCGCCTTTGACCACTGGATTGCATTCATACTTCTTTCTGTCATAGGAATAAATATGATAAAAGAGGGCTTTTCAAAAGAAGAAAACGAGACTGACGCCTCGTTTTCATTCAAAAATATGTTGCTTCTTGCTATCGCTACAAGTATAGACGCGCTTGCTGTCGGTGTTACATTTGCGCTTCTTCCCGATGTAAACATCTTTCATGCGGTATCGCTTATCGGGATGATAACATTCATCCTTTCGGCAATAGGCATTAAAATCGGAAGTGTTTTCGGAATGAAATACAAATCCGCCGCTGAAATAACGGGCGGAATTATTCTTATTCTTATGGGAACGAAAATTCTTCTCGAACATTTAGGAGTTATTTCTTTCTGATAACTTTACATTTTCTTTAAAATGTAATATTATATATATGTATTAAAAAATTTCAAAGGAGATTTAAAATGGTTATTATCGAAATGGCAAACGGCAAAAAAATCAAACTCGAACTCTATCCCGAAATTGCACCCGAAAGCTGCAAGAACTTTGAAAAGCTCGTTAATATGGGATTCTATAACGGGCTTATTTTCCATAGAGTTATCAAGGGCTTTATGATTCAGGGCGGTTGTCCCGAGGGCACAGGAATGGGCGGCCCCGGTTGGACAATCAAGGGCGAATTTGCTTCAAACGGTGTCAAGAATGACCTTAAACACGAAAGAGGCGTTCTTTCAATGGCTCGCTCAATGATGCCCAACTCAGCAGGCTCACAGTTCTTTATAATGCATAAAGACGCTCCTCACCTCGACGGCGACTACGCTGCTTTCGGCAAGGTTGTTGAAGGAATGGATGTTGTTGATGAAATTGCTGAAACAAGAACTTCATTCGGCGACAGACCTGTTGAAGACCAGATAATGAAAAAGGTCTACATTGAGGCTTAAAGCAATAATCGGGCTATGTAAGCAGATTACTGCTGTCATGAAGGCCGAAACTTATAGATAAAGCGTCGTTTACCTTCTGCATTGAGGCGGTGTCAAGTTCGCCCATTCTTTCGCGCAGACGGCGTTTGTCTATTGTTCTTATCTGTTCCAAAAGCACGACACTGTCCTTCGCAAGACCGCAGGTTACTGCTGAAAGGTCTATATGCGTGGGCAGTTTTGCTTTTTCATGACGGCTTGTTATTGCCGCCGCGATAACCGTCGGGCTATGGCGGTTTCCGACATCGTTCTGGACTATGAGGACAGGTCTTACTCCTCCCTGTTCAGACCCCACAACGGGACTTAAATCGGCATAATAGATTTCTCCCCTTTTAATTGACATAACTGTAATACTCCTGATTTAAAATACTCGATGATCATCTGATGATATTATTACCATAATATTCAGGGAATAATCATCAAAGAAAATGAGGGGACGGATTTTCTTCATTACAGTTTATGCAAAGGAGAGAAAACAGTTACTTATTCGGAGATGTTAAAAATGGTTATAGATTTTCATACACACGCTTTCAACGACAAAATCGCTGAAAAAGCAATAGCAAAGCTTGAGGTTGTTTCAAATCAGAAAGCATATTCAAACGGAAAAATTGACGCTATCGACGAGATAACAAAATCGGGCGTTATCGACAAGGCGGTTCTTCTGCCTGTTGCGACAAAACCCACTCAACAGACAATAATCAATGACTGGGCAAAAGAAATGGGCGATAAATACGAAAATATAATTCCTTTCGGAAGTGTTCATCCTTTCGCTGAAGATGTTTTTGAAGAACTTCAGAGAATAAAGGAAATGGGTCTTTATGGGGTAAAACTTCACCCTGACTATCAGGAATTTTTTATAGACGATGAAAAGGTTTTTCCCGTTTATGAAAAATGCGCCGAGCTTTCTCTCCCCGTTGTATTCCACGCAGGATGGGACCCCTTATCACCTGACCTTGTTCACGCACCGCCTAAGGCTTCAAGAAAAGCACACGACGCTGTTCCGCAGATGACGATGATACTCGCTCATATGGGCGGAATGAAGCACTGGGAAGAAGTTTTAGAGCATATCGCAGGGCTTGATAATGTTTATCTTGACACTGCATATACAGTGAACTTTATGCCGACAGATATTTTCAGAGAAATAGTTTTGAAGCATGGTGCTGATAAAATTCTTTTCGGAAGCGATTTTCCGTGGCACAAGAGCAGTATGGAAAAGGAATTTATTGAAAGCCTTGATTTTTCTGATGAAGACAAGAAAAAAATCCTTGGCGAAAACGCGAAGAAACTTTTAGGATTATAATAAAACTTGCAAATTTTAAAATGTTGTTGTATAATACATTTTGTGAGTAGACTATGCGATAGAGTGGCTCCTTATCAGAGTCATTAGGAAAGTCCGGGCATCACAGAGCAGGATAGCAGATTACTACTGCCGAGGGCGACCTCAGGGAAAGTGCAACAGAAATATACCGCCTGATTTTTCAGGTAAGGATGGAAAGGCGAGGTAAGAGCTCACCGTGATGCGTGAGAGCGCATTGACGTGTAAACCCTGTCCGATGCAACGCCGGTTGGTATAATATGTCTTAACGTCTGCTCGGCGGGCATATTACAAAGGCGGCTCAGATAGATTATCGCACACGACAGAACTCGGCTTATCGGTCTGCTCATACCAAAAATAAAAACGCTTGAGGCGATTTGTCTCAAGCGTTATTTTTTTACTTCTTTTTTGTTATGAAGGGAATTTCCTTCTTGTTATAATACATAACTGCGATTACAATTGCGATAACTGAGTTTACTGCTGCGAATGCGAGAGCTACTGAGTTAAGAGCAATACCTGATTTTGACTTTTCTCTTTTCTTTCCGCCTGCTGAAAGAGCCATACCTGTTGCTGAAAGTGCATAGGTTATAACGGGGAAAATGGGAGCGAAGATAATTCCTAAAACACCGAGAACAGAGCCTGCGTTTGATTTTACCTTTATAGGCTCAACCTTTTTGATTTTATCAACAATCTTGTCGGCAAATTTTTCGACAAAATCCTTTACTGTTCCGAGGATTGAGATAATTTCCAGAAATTTTTTCATAAAATCTCTCCTTTAATAAGTTATACATATATTTTATCCTAAAATCTTAATCAAGTCAATAAATTTAAAACATTTTTTCAAAGGTACAAGCATAGACTTTATTGAAAAGAGGTGTTTTGTATTTTGAAAAACAACGAAGAAAAAGAACTTACCAAAAAATATATGGACGAAATGATGCGTCTTTACAGAGAGCGCCTTCCCGAACCTGACGAAACCGAAACCGAGGCGGAAAAAGCGAGGGAGCGAATAAGCGTTTTTTCATCCGAAGAAAGTCTTTGCCAGAATGATGGGAACTGCGGTGTTCTTCAGGTTGAAGTCACTACCGCTAAGGGAGATATTCCGATAGAAAACGCAAATGTAACGGTTTATGATGAAACGGGCGAAAACATAATAAGATTTATGAAAACCGATATAAACGGAATTTCGCCTGAAATTTCGCTTACTGCCCCTCCACGCAGTATATCGGAGTCGCCCGAGGAATCTATGAAAGAAAAGCCTTTTTCTGAATACAGGGTAAGGGTTTCGGCAGACGGATATTACCCTGTTTTAAATGAAAGGGTTGTTATCTTTTCGGGGATAAAATCAATTCAGCCTGTAAATCTTATTCCGATAACGGAATTTTCTGATAATCCGCAGAGAGAGATAGTTTACGGCGGTATCGAGGAGGACGAAGAATGAAAGGTCAGCCATTTATACCTGAAACGATAACCGTTCATTTAGGAAAACCCTCACAGGATGCCCCTAATGTTACACTTTCTTTTCCCGATTACATAAAGAATGTTGCTTCGAGTGAGATTTACCCTACCTGGCCCGAAAACGCGATAAGGGCAAATGTTTATGCTATTGTTTCTTATGCTCTCAACAGAGTCTATACAGAATTCTACCGAAGCAGAGGGTATCCCTTTGACATAACAAATTCAACCGCCTATGATATGGCTTTCAGAGAGGGCAGGGATATTTTTCAGCCCATATCAAGAATTGTCGATGAACTTTTCAACACCTATATAAGAAAAGACGGCAACATAGAACCTTTCTTCGCTGTTTTCTGTGACGGAAGACAGGCTACCTGTGATGGTCTATCTCAATGGGGGACTGTTTCTCTCGCTAATCAAGGGCTTATCCCCTATGAGATACTGCAAAGATATTATGGGAATAATATCAATATAGAAAAGAATGTTCCTGTTCAGACAAATTCGCCGTCTTTTGAAGGGATAGACCTTTCTCTCGGATACTCAGGAAATTCTGTCAAGACAATTCAGACACAGCTTAACAGAATTTCAAGAAACTACCCCGGTATTCCCAAAATCGCGGAGGTAAATGGTATTTTCGGAGTTGACACGGAAAATGCCGTTAAAAAGTTTCAGGAGGTTTTCGGAATGTCGCCGACGGGAGTTGTAAACGAGGCGACATGGTATAGAATTTCGTATATCTATACAAGCGTTAAGAAACTCGCGGAACTTACATCTGAAGGAATAAAGCAGAGCGACATTGAAAGAATCTATGAAGAAGAACTCAAAAAAGGTGACAAGGGAAAAGGCGTTCTTTCTATTCAGTATTACCTTGCGGTTATAGGGGCCTATTATGAAAGGGTTTCGCCCGTTGACATAACGGGGAATTTCGGTCAGATGACGGAAGATTCGGTTAAATCCTTTCAGGAGGTTTTTGGTCTTCCACAGACGGGGGTTGTTGACGAAAGAACATGGAACGATATTTACAGAGCCTATGCGGGAATTGCTGAAAGCTCGCCTCCTCCGCTTCCTGAAACGGGAGTTGCATTATACCCGAACACAGTTTTATCAGAAGGGATAACAAGCGAATATGTAAGGCTTTTACAGCAGTATCTTTCATATATCAGCAAGACTTATCCTGAAATACCCGATGTTAATCCGACGGGGTATTTTGGTCCTCTCACCAAAAATTCTGTAATCGCTTTTCAGAAAAGATTCGGCATAGACCAATCGGGAGTTGTAGGGCCTATAACCTGGAATGAGATAACGGGTGTTTATTCAGACCTTAAATTCGGGTTTGACAAAAGACCGCAACAGTTCCCCGGATATACTATTTCGTAAAGGAGAAATTTTAATATATGCCCTATACCGAAAAAGACAGAAAAGAACACATAAAAGAACTGCAACAGTATTTAAGATATATCGAAATGCACGATGGCAAAAGCGGAATTATCCCCGATGGGATATATGGCGAGAATACAAGAAATTCTGTTACAGCATTTCAGAAAAACAAAGGCTTTGAGCCGACGGGCGTTGTTGATAATGAAACATGGGACAGCATCATAGAGGAATACAATCTTATCATCCCATTTTATGAAACACCGAGAGGGATTTTGCCGTTTAAAGATAATTTTTCTGTAATTAAAAAAGGCGATACGGGAGATGTTGTCTATTTCATTCAGATAATGCTTTCTGTTATGAAAAAGGATGATATTCCATACCCTAAAATCGATGGGATATATGGCGATGAAACCGAAGACGCGGTAAAAAAATATCAGTCTCTCTCAGGGCTTACGCCGACAGGAGAAACTGACATATTTACATGGAATAATTTAAGCGAACATTATTCGGGAAGATAATTATTTATGATATTTTCCGCCCGAAGAAATCTGAAATGCACGGTAAATCTGTTCGAGGAGCATTATTCTTGCGAGTTGATGAGGAAATGTCATCTCTGACATTGAAAGCCTTAAATGACACTGCTGTTTTACCTTTTCTGAAAGACCGAATGAACTTCCGATAAAGAAATTCACTGTGCTATATCCTAAAACACCCGTTTCATCAAGTTTTTTTGAGAGTTTTTCAGAAGAAAGCTGTTTTCCCTCGATACACATAGCAATATTGAAGGATTTTCCCGAAAGGTAACTTTCCATCATAGTTGCTTCATCTGAAAGTGCTTTTTCAATCAGTGCTTCAGAAGGATTATCGGGGAGTCGGCTTTCAGAAAGTTCTATAATATTTATTTTTGAAAAGCCCTTTATTCTTTTTTCATATTCTGCCGATGCCTCACGAAGATAACCCTCTTTGAGTTTTCCGACAGACACTATATTTATTGTCAAAATAACTTCCTCCCTCATTTTTAAAACAGCGTATGCTTTCTCTCGGCTACGCTGTTTTATTTTACTATTTGTATAATCACCCGATATTATTACATATATTCATTTACAAATAGTAATTATATTTTAAAATATTACTTATTGTTAAATAGAATTTACTGTTGCGGAAAATCCTGTTGTTCCTGTTTTCTTTGCAGAAACGATGCGTGGGGTTTTGTTTTCGTTTTCTGAAAGATGATATTCTACTGTATAGGCTTTCATTATTCCCATTGTATCGGCGTAATAGGTTATAACGCATCTTTCCTTTGAATATTCTTCTACCTTATATGTATGCCATTTTCCGCCCCTTGGAATACGCTCATAATCTTTATAGTATTTTGATTGGATTGTGTTGTCCCACTCGACATCTGAAAGACCTATATTATCCTCAACGGCTTTTGTGAGGTCTTCCATAGAAGAAATATCATCGTGGTTTACCCTTGCAAATTCCTTGAGGGTTACGAGGGGTGTCTTTCTATCGAAAAGAACGGAATAATCGCCTGAAAAATCCCTGCCGTAATAAACATCATATTTGGTGCAAAGATTTACTATCGCATCGCCATTATAATCTTTATATTCTTCTCCATCGGGAACAATTCTTCCGAAAAGAACGGCACCGCCGTCGAGATAAACTCTGTAAAGATTTTTTCCCTCTTTGAAAACACACTGGAAAGTTTCAGAGAAATCTGCCTCAACGAGAACATAATAGCGTGTATAGAAACCAACCTGTTTATTCTCTGCGGTTTCAGCATAAGAACCTAAAATTTTATAGGATGAAAGGGTTGTCTTATCGAGCCAGTATTCAACGGAGCCTTCGTAATATCCTGTTGAAGAGCCTTTTGTTGCTTCTGAAAGTTCGTATATCTTTTCTTTATCTTTTGATTTTAATGCAGAGAAAAATTCTTCGACACACTTAACAGAAAATTCGTCTACCTCAGAAGGCATTCTTGTTATGGTTTCTTCGGTTTCTGAAACAGCGGGGGTTGTTGTTACTGAGGTTGTTTCTGTCGTTTCTGTTGTTTCTGCTATGGGAGCATTTGTATCGGGGGTAACTGTACATCCCGAAAGGATAAAAAGCGAGAGAATAAGCGGAATTATCTTTTTCATAGAAAAAACCTCCTTTTTTATAATACAAACTATATATCGGTCATTTTTCAGTATTTACAAAAAAGTCGGGCAAAGGTCAGTTATCCTTTTCCCGACATTAGAATACAAAACATTCGCCCTCTGTTTCAACGGGTGCTACTGAAAGTATGTAATCGCAGTTTCTTTTATATCCCGAAAGATAGTTTTCTATTGTGGTCTGTGCCTTTTCGGGAGTGTTGTTATGCTGACTCAAGTGTCCTAAAACAAAACGCATAGTTCCGTTTTCTATGAGATGTTCTATTTCTTTTGCGCAGTCATTATTTGAAAGATGACCTTTGTCTGACGAAATACGCTTTTTGAGATAAAAGGGATAAGGCCCGTTTTTAAGCATATTTTCATCATAGTTTGCTTCTATATAAACAAGGTCGGCGCCCGTTATCGCATTATCCACTTCATCGGTTATATAACCTAAATCTGTGCAGACAGCGCACACTTTGCCATCGGCAGTTCTTATTCTGTATCCGCAACTTTCATCAGTATCGTGAGGGGTTTTAAAAAACGAAACCTCCATTCCGTCGATAAAAACACTTTCTGTAAGCGGATTTATTTCTGAAACAACTGTTTCGCTTTCTTTTAGTTTCTTTGCTGTTAAGGGAAGCGCGTAAACGGGGATACTATGCTTTGAGGTCAGAGTTTTTATTCCGCCGATATGGTCGGAATGGTCGTGGGTAATGAATATCGCCTTTACAGATGATATTTCTATTCCGCATCTATTCAAAGCAACGGAGAATCTTTTATAAGAAACTCCGTCGTCGATAAGTATTCCACTTGTTTTACTTCCGATAAAAATGCTGTTCCCACTGCTTGAACTGAAAAGCGGGTAAATTCTCGCCATTCTTATCCTCCGTTATGAGATTGCTTTTCTTACTTCTGTTCCGCCCGGTGTTGTCTTTTTAACGACATCAGCACCAAGGCCACGAAGTTTAGCGTCTAAATCTTCATATCCTCTTTCGATATGATAGATGTCTTCGATTTCTGTAATTCCGCTTGCTGAAAGACCTGCTATCATAAGCGCCGCGCCTGCACGAAGGTCTGTCGCCTTGACGGGTGCGCCCTGAAGCTGACCAACGCCGTTGATAACGGCAACTCTTCCGTCAACAGAAATATCAGCGCCCATTCTTCTGAGTTCGTCAACATATCTGAAACGGTTGTCCCATATGCCTTCTGTAACGATACTTGTTCCTTCGGCAAGGCATAAAAGCGTTGCTATCTGAGGCTGCATATCTGTCGGGAATCCGGGATGAGGCATAGTCTTTACAGATGTTTTAACGAGCGGACCATCAACAGAAATTCTTATGCTATCGTCAAATTCTTCAACATTGACACCGATTTTTTCGAGTTTTGCTGTTATTGATTCAAGGTGTTTGGGGATAACATTCTTTATAAGAACATCGCCCTTTGTAGCCGCTGCGGCTATCATAAATGTTCCCGCTTCGATCTGATCGGGGATAATTGAGTATGTTGTTCCTTTAAGGAAACTTACCCCTCTTATCTTGATGACATCGGTACCTGCGCCCATAATGTCAGCGCCCATTGAGTTCAAAAAGTTTGCAAGGTCAACTATATGGGGTTCTTTAGCGGCGTTTTCGATGATTGTAAGACCGTTTGCCTTGACTGCCGCAAGCATAGCGTTTATTGTTGCACCAACAGATACCATATCGAGATAAATCTGTGAACCGAGAAGCATATCTGCTGTTGCGTCAACCATTCCGTGATCGATGCCACATTCAGCGCCTAAAGCCTGAAAAGCCTTTATATGCTGGTCGATAGGACGCGCACCGAGGTCACATCCGCCGGGAAGCGCTACTCTTGCTTTTCTGAATTTGCCGAGAAGTGCGCCTATGAAATAATAGGATGCTCTTAAATGTCTCGCCATTTCATAGGGTACAACTGCGTCTTTTATGCCTGTTCCGTCAATGCGGAGTGTGGTTTTATCTATAGTCTTGATATCGGCGCCCATTTCATAAAGAATTCTTATGATTATGGAAACGTCACTGATATCAGGAACATTTTCAAGTATACAAGGTTCGTCAGACAGAATTACGGCAGGAAGAATAGCAACGGCTGCGTTTTTGGCACCGCTTATCTCAACCTCTCCCGTAAGGCGTCTTCCGCCCTTAATAACGAATTTTTCCAATTCTTCATCTCCCTCGTAATGCTTGGCTGTTTTTAAAGACAGACATTACCTTTGGTATTATATCACAAATTTAAAGAAAAATAAATAGCTTTTTCAATAAAAGTCTTGACATTTTTAATATCAGTTAACAAAATTTTTAGTGTAATCTGCCTAAACGCCATTTGAAAGAGGGGTTTTAGCCCTGATATTCGACAATTTCAATGCTTTCTATTACAACCTGCTTTGCGGGCATAGAAGTTTCGGGGTCAACCTTTACTTCTGAAATTGCGTAAACAACATCCATTCCTTCGAAAACCTGTCCGAAAATTGTATATCCGCCATCGAGGAAAGGAAGTCCGCCCTTTTCCATATAAAGTGACGCTACTTCGTCTGTATAGCCATACTGGTCGATGATTTCCTTTGTGAGAGGAACGGCTTCATTGGCATAGGTTTCGCCTTCTTTTGTACATACGATATAGAACTGGCTTCCGTTTCCGCCGTTCTGTGCGTGTGCATAAGCAACTGCGCCTGAGAAATGATAGAGGTTTGTAGCAGCGTCAACTGCAAAATCCTGTCCCCATACGCTGTTTCCGCCTGTGCCGTCACCTCTGGGGTCGCCGCCCTGAACTACAAAGTCTTCTATAACACGGTGATAGATGAGTTCATCATAATAATCCATTTCCGAGAGCTCTACAAAGTTTTCAACGCCCATTGCCGCATATTCGGGGAAGAATTTAATCTTGATTTCGCCATAATCCTTAACCTTGATAACGGCAATCTTTTCGCCGATTTCGGGTGCAGTAAAGTTCATAGGAACTACTGTTTCGGCTGCTTTTTCTGCTACTAAGTCTTCTTTTCCGCAACCTGAAAACATCATTGTAATCATTGATACGGCTAATGTCAATGTTGCTATTTTCTTAAAAATTTTCATTTTCTTTTTCTCCTTTATTTTTTATATGTTGTTATTTCTATACTTTCGATTTTAACTTCTTCTGTGAATTTTGTTCTCGCTTCGGCATCGTTTGCGATACCGCAGATTTCTTCGTAAACTTCCATTCCCTCAAAAACCTGACCGAAAACTGTATATTTTCCTGCGAAATTGAGAACACCGCCGTGTTCTATGTAGTTATCTATGAGCGCTTCGTTTCCGTAATCCTTTTTAAGCTGATTCAGTTGAGTTATCGTGTCTTCATCATATTCTATCGTGTTTACGAAAAGAAGTCTGTTTCCGACCGCTGATGAATCATAGTTCTGTGATACAGCACACACAGCGCCCTTGAATGTCCACATATGTTCTGTTATTTCGTGGGGAAGTGATGTAGTGTCTTCAGGATTTCCGCCTATGAAATAAACGCCTGAAATTCCTGAAATAATTGTTGTTCCGTCATAAAAACCGCTTTCTGCCGTCTTTATGAAATTATCGACTGTATTGGGGGCGAATTCGGGGAAAAGTGCTATTTTAAACTCTCCCCTGTCGGTTTTTACAACGGCTATCTGTCTGCCCTCTTCGATTTCATCAAGTTGAGTGAATGTTGCATTCGCAAGGTCGATATCAAGCCCTCCGAATTTGCTTTCGGCAGCACGCCATTCAACGATTGAAATCGCGATGAGGATTGACGCCGAAACTACCGCTAAAACGGCAGTAACCTTGAAAAGTGTTTTAAGAAGAAGTCCTCTTCCGTTATCTTTCAAATCACGCAGATCACGCATATTTTTATACCTCGTTATTTCTTTGTAACTTTTGTTCCCTGTCTTGTTTCTTCGATGATATATCCCATTTCTGCTATTTTATCACGAAGTTCGTCTGCAAGGGCAAAGTTCTTTTCTTTTCTTGCGTTAGCTCTTTCTTCAACGAGTTTTGCTACTTCTTCGGGGAGTTCTTCTCCCTTTTCAGCCTCAGCCATTTTTTCGGCTTCTGCTATAAGGCCTAACGAAAGAACTCTGTCGTAATCCTTGATAAGCGAGAGTTTTGTAGCATTTGTTGTATCCGCCTTGAAAACATCTAAAAGTGCTGTTATTGCAAGAGATGTATTGAGGTCATTAGCGAGCGCTTCATCGAATGACTTTCTGATTTCAGCGAAAGCGTTTTCGTCAACAGTATCATTTGCAGAAAGAAGAGGAACTATTCTCTGAATGATCTTTGTATATGCAACCTTTGCGTTATCGAGATTTTCAAATGAAAATGCAAGTGATTTTCTGTAATGTGACTGTAAGCAGAAAAATCTGTAAATGAGGGGATTGTATCCCTTTTCTTCAAGAAGAGAAACAGTTAAGAATTCTCCCTTTGATTTACTCATCTTTCCGCCTTCTGTATTGAGATGGTGAACATGGAACCAGTAGTTGCACCAGTCGTGTCCTATATAAGCCTCACTCTGTGCGATTTCGTTTGTGTGGTGTGGGAATGCGTTATCAATTCCGCCACAATGGATATCAAGATATTCGCCTAAATATTTCATACTGATGCATGAACATTCGATATGCCAGCCGGGGTAACCTACTCCCCAGGGACTATCCCATTTAAGTTCCTGATCATCAAACTTTGATTTTGTAAACCAGAGAACAAAGTCTGCCTTATTCTTCTTGTTATTATCTTCTTCAACGCCTTCACGGACGCCTACTTCGAGGTCTTCCTGCTTGAAATCGCTGAACACATAATATTTATCAAGTTTAGCGGTATCGAAATAGATATTTCCTCCTGCTTCATAGGCATAGCCCTTTTCGAGAAGTGATGTTATAACCTTTATGAATTCGTCGATACATTCTGTTGCGGGTTTAACGACATCGGGAGTTTTGATGTTGAGTTTGTTACAGTCTGAAAAGAAAGCATCTGTATAAAATTTTGCTATCTCCATAACTGTTTTATGCTCTCTCTTAGCGCCTTTAAGCATTTTGTCATCGCCTGTGTCGCCGTCGCTTGTGAGGTGACCGACATCGGTTATATTCATAACTCTTGTAACATCATATCCCGCATAACGGAGATATTTTTCTAAAATATCCTCCATAATATAACTTCTTAAATTTCCGATATGTGCGTAGTGGTAAACAGTAGGCCCGCAGGTATACATCGAAACCTTGTTACCGTCTCTCGGGATAAAATCTTCTTTCTTATGCGAAAGGCTGTTGTATATTTTCATCTTATTTCTCCTTATTTGAGTTCGTTTATTTTCTTTTCGAGTTTTTCTATTCTTACAAGATGCTTGCAGAGTTCCTGTGAAACGGGGTCGGGAATATGAATCTGGTCGAGGTCGTTTTTATGAACCTTCTTTCCGTTACATTTTGCAAGTCTTGCGGGTGCGCCGACTGCTGTGCAGTTAGGTGGAACTTCATGAAGAACAACCGCATTAGCTGCGATTTTAGCACCGTCGCCTACTTTGAAAGGCCCTAAAATCTTAGCCCCTGCGCCGACCATAACATTATCGCCCAAGGTTGGGTGACGCTTGCCTGTGTCTTTACCTGTACCGCCGAGAGTTACTCCCTGATACAAAAGACAGTTATCACCGATTTCTGTTGTCTCTCCTATAACAACGCCCATGCCGTGATCTATAAAAAGACCTTTTCCGATTTTTGCGGCAGGGTGAATTTCTATACCTGTTAAAAATCTCGCGAACTGTGAGATAATTCTTGCAACAGTTTTAAGACCAGCGTTCTGAAAAGCGTGTGCTACACGATACATAATAACAGCATGGATACCCGAGTAGGTAAGCATTATTTCAAAACCGCTTCTTGCGGCGGGGTCTCTCTCCTGAATGGAACGGATATCTTCTTTTATGATTTCAATAATATTCGCCATATTCTCTCTCCTTTTTCCCACGGTAAAAAAATAACGCCTCCCTGTGACATTTCTGTCAAAGGAGGCGACTTTAATTTCAAGCCACGGTTCCACTCCGTTTTCGGTGTAAATTTTCATTACACCCTTTAAACCTTTAACGCAGGTTTTACGCAAAGGGATACTTTTATTTTCACCCTTTAAGCTGACAGCCGCACTTCACATTCTTTGCATTATGCCCTCACACCAAACGGGCACTCTCTTAAAATGCAAGTTGAACACTACTCTGACTGCTACGCCTTTAAAATATTCGGTTCACATTTTATTATATGTCAATAACAAGGAAAATGCAAGTCTTTTTAAGGAAAATTACTTCATATCAAGGTATTTTCTCATCTGCCAGAGATAGCGCACTCCCGAAATGATAGTAAGGATTGTTGAAATTGCTATGAGAGCAAACGAAATATAGACCCCGACATCGAAAAATGTCTGTGAGAATGGAATGATTGCTTTTTCGCAGAGTTCCATAAAAAGATAGATGAAAACTATTGCTACCATTGTGAATGCGGTTTTGAGTTTTCCCCATATATCAGCGGGAACGACAACGCCTTTTCCTGCGGTTACAAGACGAAGACCCGAAACCATAAATTCTCTTGAAACGATAATTATTACTGCAACGATAAGGAAAAGCTGCCATACGTTTCCCCAGCCTTCGAGGAATGAGAAAATTGTTTCTGATTTATTGAGCATACACATAAGCGCCGCGGTAACGAGAACCTTATCGGCAAGGGGGTCTAAAAACTTCCCGAAATCTGTTACAAGGTTATGCTTTCTCGCGATGTATCCGTCGAGGCAGTCGGTAACCGACGCTATGACGAAAACGAGTGCCGCTGCGAAATAATGTCCCCTGAAATCAATGAGGGAAAACGCAACGAAAAGGGGTACTAAAAGTATTCTTAAAAGTGTGAGTTTATTCGGCAAATTCATATCAGATAACTTCTCCTATCAAATCATAATCCATTGTGTCGTCTATGCGGACTTTTACAAACTGTCCCATAGCGAGTTTTTCTTCTGACGAGAAGAATATCTTTCCGTCGATATCGGGAGCGTCTGCCTTTGTTCTTCCGAAATAGCATTCAGCCCAGCGGTCAAAACCTTCAACAACAGCCTCAACGACTTTTCCCATCATTTTATTGTTTTTCTGTTCTGAAATGACATTCTGCATTTCCATTATAATATCCGCTCTGTGCTGTCTTTCTTCCTCGTCAACCTGAGGAGTCATAAGAGCGGCTTTTGTTCCCTCTTCTTCTGAATAAGGGAAGCAACCGAGTCTGTCAAACTGCATTTCCTTAACAAATTCAGCGAGTTCTTCAAACTGTTCTTTTGTTTCTGTCGGGAAACCTGTTATTAAAGTTGTTCTCAAAATGCAATCGGGCATCTTTTCACGGATTCTTGCAATAGTTTCTGTGAGAGATTTTTTATCGCCCTTTCTGTTCATCTTCTTTAAGATGTCATCATTGCAATGCTGAATGGGAATATCGAGATATTTGACTATCTTTTCTTCCTTTGCCATAACATCCAAAAGTTTATCTGTTATTCTTTCAGGATAGCAATAAAGAACACGAAGCCAGCGGAGATTTTCTATCTTACAGAGTTCAGTTAAAAGTTCGGGGAGTTTTGATTCGCCATATAAATCCTCGCCGTATCTTGTTGTATCCTGTGCGATAAGATTTATTTCTCTTACGCCGTTATCAACAAGATATTCTGCTTCTTTTACAACTTCTTCAATGGGGTTACTTCTGAAACGACCTCTTATTGAGGGAATAGCGCAGTATGAACAGCAGTTATCGCAACCTTCTGCAACCTTGAGGTAAGCGAAGAAAGGAAGTGTTGAGATGATTCTTCCGCCTGTGAGAGAGAGTTTTTCCTTTTCATCAAAGCGTGAAATCTTTTCGCCTTCAGCAACTTTATTTATTATTTCAACGATATCCTCGTTACAGCCTATTCCGATAACGGCATCTGCTTCTGAAATAAGTTCTGAAACCTCTTCTCTGTATCTTTCAGAGAGGCAACCTGTTATAACAACAGCCTTTATTCTGCCTTCTTTTTTGAGTGTGCAGAATTCTAAAATTGTTTCTATCGCCTCTTCCTTCGCAGACTGGATAAATCCGCAGGTGTTGACGATAACAATATCGCAGAGACCTGCGTCATCTGAAAGTTCATATCCTGCTTTTTTGAGTTTGAACAGTATTCTTTCGGCATCAATCTGATTCTTCGAGCAACCGAGAGATACCATTCCGATTTTAAGCGCCATTTCAAAAATTCCCTTCGTTCAAAAATTCTTCCATAACGGAATTTATGTCATCATAGGTAAACCCAAGACGGACAAGGGCGTTTTTTGCCTTTATAACACCCTTTTCGTCATCGAGATATTTATAATATTTCTTTTCGATATGTTCTCTTATGCTGTCTTTAAGGTCATAGAGATATTCTTCTGAAGCTTCTTCGATATCCGTTATATCAAGACCTTTTCTTTTCATCTCGTTGAAAGCACGGTATTTTCCGTATTTTTTAACGGTAAAATAATACTTTGCGAGTTTTTTAGCATATAAACTATCGTTTATAAGACCTATCTCTGTCATCTTATCGCAGACGGCAAAACAGACCTCTTCGCTGTAATTCTTTTCGAGTTTCGCATAGAGTTCTGAATATGAGTGGTCTCTTGCTTCAAGTATGTATAATGCCCGCTCTTTAGCACGGGTATATTCGGCATTATTCATCATCGGCAGGGTTGAATTCTTCAAAATCTTCTTCGGCATCAACTACAACTGTACCTGAGGGTGATGCTGCTGCTGATTTTTTAGCGGCTTCAGCGGCAGCCTTTACTGCTTCAACCTTCTTTGATTTTGTAGATGTCATCGCGATTTTTTCTTTTGATTCCATTATCTTGTCTTCGATTTCCTGCATAATTTCAGGATTCTGCTTCAAGAATTCCTTTGAATTATCTCTGCCCTGACCGAGTTTGTTTCCGTTATAGCTGAACCACGCTCCGCCTTTCTGAACAATTCCGAGTTCAACGGCAAGGTCTAAGACTTCGCCGACTCTTGAAATTCCTTCGCCGTAGATAATATCGAATTCACATTCCTTGAAAGGAGGTGAAACCTTATTCTTTACAACCTTACATTTTGTTCTGTTTCCGTAGATTTCGCTTCCTGATTTGAGTGCTTCTCCTCTGCGGACTTCTATTCTTACAGAGCTGTAGAATTTAAGCGCTCTACCGCCTGTTGTTGTTTCGGGGTTACCATACATAACGCCTATCTTTTCACGAACCTGATTTATGAAGATAGCAACACAGTTTGACTTTGAAATAGCCGCTGTGAGTTTTCTCATAGCCTGTGACATAAGACGGGCAAGAAGTCCTACATGTGTATCTCCCATTTCGCCGTCGATTTCTGCCTTTGTTACCATAGCTGCAACAGAGTCGAGAACAATTACATCAATAGCATTTGAACGGACAAGTGCTTCCATAATTTCGAGTGCCTGTTCGCCTGAATCAGGCTGAGAAACAAGCATACTGTCAATATCAACGCCTAAAAGCTTTGCGTATTCGGGATCGAGTGCGTGTTCAACATCGATAAATGCAACTTCGCCGCCGAGTTTCTGTGCCTGTGAAACGATAGAAAGGGCAACTGTTGTTTTACCTGAACTTTCAGGGCCATAGATTTCAACGATTCTTCCCTTGGGAACACCGCCTATACCGAGTGCCATATCAAGCATCATCGAGCCTGTGGGAACAGCATCGACATTCATAGTTTTTGTTGCGCCGAGACGCATAACCGCACCTGCGCCATACTGTTTTTCAATCTGTGCTATCGCGGTGTCTATCGCTTTCTTTTTTTCTTCCGCTGTCTGAGGTGCTGATGAAGCTGAAACCGCTTTTTTCTCTTTTTTCTTTTCGATTGCCATAAACTTAATCCTCCTGTTTTTTACGGGCATAAACTACCCTTATGATATTACCTAAATCCTTTTGATATTTCACATCGCAAAAACCGTTTGAGAGAAGAATTTCTCTTACATCTTCTTCCTGTCCCATTCCAATTTCATAGACAATAAATCCGTTTTCTCTTATTTTATCCTTATAGAAAGATGTTATCTCTCTGTAAAAATAAAGTCCGTCATCACCGCCCGAAAGCGCCATTGAAGGTTCAAATGTAACCTCTTTCTGCAAAGAATTCATATCGTCTTCTGTAAGATACGGCGGGTTTGAAATTATTATATCGCTTATAGGAACTCTGTTCTTTGTTTCTTCTGAAAGAACATCGCCCTCAATAAGATTTATCTCTGAATTATTAAGCGCGATATTTTCTTTGAGATATTTTATAGCATACTCTGATTTTTCGACTGCATATACATCTGCTCCCGTTTCTTCACGCATAGTTATCGCTATACATCCGCTTCCGCTACAAAGGTCTGTTATCACTTTCTTTTCTATGGGAAGAGAAAGGGAAACTTCGATTACGGTTTCTGTATCTGCCCTTGGAATTAAAACTCCCTCTCCGACTTTAAAAGTTCTTCCGAAAAAATCCCACTCGCCTATTAAATACTGCAAAGGATAACCTGATTTTCTTTTAAGGCAGAGTTCTTCTGTTTTTTCATAAAGGTTATTTTCTTCGATAAATTTATAAAGTTCCTTCGCTTCAAAATCAGATGAGATATGCTTTTTTATCTCTTTTAAAAGTTCTCTGTTTTCCGTTACCACTTGTCATCTTCCTTATCATCGGGGATACAAGGTTTCAAGGCTTCTATTGCACATTCAATCTGTTTTTCATCGGGCTCGTTTGTGGTTATTCTCTGAAGCCAGAGTCCAGGTGCTGAAATTATTGCGGTTATTATGTTGTCGTGTCTTCCTGCAATCTTTATCAGTTCATAAGAAACACCGACAATGAGAGGAAGAAGAAGTATTCTGTAACCCATTCGCTGAATTACATTATCATATTTTATGAATGACCCTGCTATAATGCTTACGATAAGGGTAAGCACTATAAAACTTGTTCCGCAACGCTTATGAAAGCGGGGATGTTTCTTTACATTTTCGACTGTAAGTTCTTCGCCCGCTTCATAACAAGCTATGGTTTTATGTTCTGCGCCATGGTATTTATACATCGTTCTCATATCAGACATCTTTGATGTTATATAGAGATAGAGAACAAAAATTATCATCTTTATTATTCCCTCGATAGTTACCATAACGGGTGTTACATATGAGGGCATATCTACGGGCGTTCCCGATTCTGATGCCTGTTTTAATGTTTCATAGGGAATGCCTGAAATTATCGGTCTTAAAAATTCGGATATGAAACTCGGCAACCAGAGGAAAAGAACGAGTGTCAGCGCTACTCCTAAAATACCTGAAATAACCGTTAAAACGGGCATAAGTTTATCGCCTAATTTTTCTTCGAGCCATTTTTCAAACTTTGTTTCGGATTCGCCGACATATTCATCGCCCTGTTTTTCCATTGATTTTGTAAGGCATTTGTATCCATCGGCAAGAGAAATAATCATATTGATACTTCCTCTTAAAAAGGGGACTTTTGTAT
>JAFXHL010000057.1 GCA_017536405.1 Oscillospiraceae bacterium | reverse complement strand
TGCCTCTGAAGGAATGTTACCTGTTTTTGCGGTTTATTCAAGTTTTCTTCAGAGGGCATATGACCAGATTCTTCACGATAACTCAATAGATTCAAAGCATATCGTTATCGGTGTTGACAGAGCCGGATTTGTCGGAGAAGACGGCGAAACTCATCAGGGACTTTTCGATGTTTCATTTTTGACAACTATTCCCAATGTTACGATATTCTCACCATCTTGTTATGAAGAACTTTCATACTGTCTTGTTACAGCACTTTATGATACAGATGGTATCGCAGTTGTGAGATATCCGAGAGGTAATGATAAATCCGAATTTGATAAGTCAACTGTAAATTCAGATTATTGTTATACAGGGAAAGCCAATTCTACACTTGTTATAACATATGGTAGAATATATGATAATGCTGTAAAGGCGGTTTCCTGTACAGGTAAATGTGATATTTTGAAACTCACAAAAATCTTTCCTGTATCAGATGAAGTTGTAAAAATTGCAGAAAATTATGAAAATATCATCTTTTTTGAAGAAGGCATAAAAAATGGTGGAATTGCAGAGCATTTAGTTTCTTTGATGTGTAATTTCCATGGGAATTATAAGATAATTGCGGTTGAAGGATTTGTAAAACAAGCATCTGTAAATCGACAGCTTGAAGTTTTCGGTCTCAGCAAAGAAAAAATGATTGAAACTATAAATGGAGTTATCAATGGATAGACTTGATATTGTCCTTTTTGAAAAAGGTTTATCTAAAAGCAGGTCAAATTCAAAAGACCTTATAAGGAACGGACTTGTTTATGTTAACGGAGAAATCTGTCAGAAACCATCTTTTGTTGTTTCAGATGAAGATAATATAAGAGTTTCTGAATCGGCAAACCTTTTTGTAGGAAGAGGAGGGCTTAAACTCAGCAAAGCCATTGATGAATTTTCTGTAAATCTCAAAGATGCCATATGCCTTGATATAGGCGCGTCTACAGGTGGTTTTACCGATTGTATGCTTAAAAATGGTGCAAAAAAAGTCTATGCCGTCGATGTAGGAGAAGGTCAGCTTGATATTTCTCTTTGTAACGATGAAAGAGTTGTAAATCTTGAAAAAACCAATATAAAAGATATTCCTTACGGGTATTTCAGCGATGATATCGCATTTATTTCGATAGATGTTTCTTTTATATCCTTAAAACAGGTTCTTCCCAAAGCATCTGAACTTCTTTCGGATGACGGAGAAGTTGTTGCACTTATAAAACCGCAATTTGAGGCAGGAAAGAAAAATCTCAACAAAAACGGCGTTGTTAAAGATATCAAAACACATAAAGTCGTTTTAAACGACATTGTTTCGTTTTCTGAAAATTATTTTTCGGTGTGCGGACTTACATTTTCTCCAATAGCAAGGAAAGACGGTAATATTGAATATCTTATTCATCTCAAAAAAGGCGGAAATTCTATTATAAAAGATGTTTCAGATGTAGTTGATAAAGCCTTTAAGGAAGTTATTTTCGATAAATAAGGGAGTGATTTGATGAAAATTTTTATATATCCTAATTTTGATAAGAAAAACGCACTTTCCTGTGCTATGTCTGTATGTGATATTCTTTCAGATGCGGGAGTTGAACTTTTTGCTGATGAAAAGTACATAGATGAATTTTCGTCAAAAAATGTTTCACTTTTAAAACTTCCAGATATTATTTCAGAATGTGATATGGTCATAGCAATAGGCGGAGACGGAACTATAATCAAGGCCGTAGCGGCTGTATCGCCTTATAATAAGGCTGTTCTTGGCATAAACAGTGGAAGACTCGGTTTTCTTGCCGCTATCGAACATTCTCAGCTTGATCTTTTAAAGAATGTTATTGACGGAAACTATTTTGTTGAAGAACATACGATGATGAAAATAAGACACAAATCAGGAGGAACAGTAAGCGAATATACAGCTGTAAATGATGTTGTTATTTTCAGAAAAGATACAAAACTCGGTGATTTTTCGCTTTATATCAATGACAGACTTATAAACGAAATAAGGGCAGACGGGATTATTTTTTCAACACCTACAGGCTCAACAGCACACGCACTTTCGGCAGGTGGGTCAATAATCGAACCTGATACCGATTGTATCGAATTTGTTCCTATCTGTTCGCATTCTCTTTTCGCAAGACCTATTATTTTCTCTGCATCAAACGATATTTCTGTTTTTCATTCTTCGAAGTCAGAAGATGTTTATTTTACTGTTGACGGAGGAAAGAATGTTCAGTTTTTGAAAACAGACGAACTTATTGTATCAAAATCGGATATTAAGATGAAATTAGTTCAGATTGAGGGGAACTGTTTCTTCAATACAGTGAATAAAAAACTGATGCAGTCTATTAAGGGGGAAAATTAGATGAAAAAAGCCAGAATGGCTAAAATTCTTGAACTTATCGAAAAATTTGATATAGATACCCAGGAAGAAATGCAGCAGCGACTCAGCGATTGTGGATTTGAGGTTACTCAGGCAACCGTTTCTCGTGATATCAAAGAACTCAAACTCACAAAAGTAATTTCTGAAAGCGGAAAACATAAATATATTTCTTCTTTCAGCGGAGATAAGGATAAACAGGACAGACTTGATGCAATATTCAAGTCATCAATTATAAGTGCTGATTATGCTTTGAATACAGTAGTCATAAAGTGCGGAAGTGGTATGGCACAGGCTGCTTGTGCGGCTTTTGATGCTATGAACTTTGATGATGTTTTGGGAACAATCGCAGGGGATGATACAATTTTTGTTCTTATGAGAACAGAAAATTCAGCCTCAAAACTTACTAAAAATCTAATTAAACTTATGAATTAGAATATTTCGGGAGATAAACTTATGTTGAAAAAAATCGATAAAGAATTACTTCTGTTTTTCGTTATCACTTCTGTATTTTTAGTTGTTTGCAGTATTTTTTATTATAACACAAGCAATTCTTTATGGTTGATTGTACATATGCTTACTCCGGCTTTAAGTGTGGTAATTTCAAAATTGATTTGCAAAGAAGGTTTTAAGGATTTATACATGAAGCCCAATATAAAAGGAAATGTAAAATGGTATTTGGCTTCATACTTTTTAACTCCTTTTATTGCTTTTTTTGGAGCGGCTATTTATTTTTTGATTTTCAAAAATGATTTTGACCCATTGAATTCTTATTATTCAATAGAAGGTGGAATATCTACTGAAAATGAATATATTATTAGTTTATTGGTACTTATCCCTCTTGCAATATCAATTAATCCCATGATGGGCATTTTTCAATGTTTTGGCGAAGAATTTGCGTGGAGAAGTTATTTGTTGCCGAAATTGAGCGAGAAATTTTCAACAAGAACTGCAGTTTTGATAAACGGAATAATTTGGGGGATATGGCATAGTCCCATAATAGCTATGGGATATAATTACGGAAATGAACATCCGGTTTTTGGTATTTTTGCTATGATATTATTCTGTATGGTAATCGGTATTATATCGTCATATTTATTTTATAAAACCAAGTCTGTTTGGTGTTCGGTTTTGTTTCATGCATCAATAAACGGTATGGACAAATGGGCTCCTTCATCACTTTTTATGAGTGAAAACGCCAACAAATTTATAGGGCCTGACTTACTTGGAATAATCGGAGGCTCAGGATTTGTAATTCTTGCAGTTGTTTTATTCATTCAATTAAAAAATCCGGAAAAAATTCAGTGTAAGGATAATATTTAAAAGAAGGTGAGAATAGATGCTCAAAGAACTTTATATCGAAAATCTTGCGGTTATCGAAAAGGCCAATATTTCTTTTGATGATAAACTCAATGTCTTTACAGGAGAAACAGGTGCAGGTAAATCTATTCTCATTAACGGAATTAATGCTGTTTTAGGTCAGAGAACAACAAAGGATATTGTTCGCTCGGGAACAGACAAAGCTTTTGTTTCTGCTATGTTTAACGATATTTCCGATGAAGTTGTAAATAAACTTTCAGAACTCGGCTTTTCTACCGATGATAAAACAGTTATTCTTTCAAGAGAAATTTCATCAGACGGCGGAAGCGTTGCAAGAATAAATTCAAGACCATCGACAGTTTCTGCGCTTCATGATATAGGAAATCTTCTTATAAATATTCATGGTCAGCACGATAATCAGATTCTTCTTTCACCTGAAAGACACATTGATATAATTGATAGTTTCGGAGAACTTGAATCTCAGATTGAGGATTACAGAGCGTCATTCAAGAATTTGCAGGATATTTCAAGAAAAATAAAGGAGATAAACCTTTCTCTTGATGAAAAGAATAAAAGAATAGCATATCTTTCTGATATCGTTGATGAAATAGGCGATCTTGAGCTTAAAGAAGGCGAAGATATAGCTATCGAAGAGGAATTCAGACTTGCAAGCAACAGTGAAATGATATCAAAATCTGTTTCACTTTCATGTAGCGCATTAACAGGGGATGATAGTTCTTCTGTATCTGATGTTCTCTATGATGTTATAGACAGATTATCTCAGTTTTCTGATATTTCCGAAGAAATATCATCACTTTGTGAAAGACTTAATTCTGCAAAAATTGAAATAGATGATATTTCTTCAGAGCTTTCATCTTTTGGCGATAAAATAGATGTCAATCCAGAAAGACTTCAGTATCTTTCAAACCGTCGTGATGAAATCATAAAAATAACAAGAAAATACGGCGAATTACCAGAGGTTATAAAGCTTTATAATTCTGCCGCAGAAGAACTCGTTGCGCTTTCGGATTCCGATGAACAGACATCCGCTTTAAATGAAGAAAAACAAAGACTTCTTTCTGAAGTAACAGAAAAGGCAAAAGTTCTTTCCAAAAGCAGAGAAGCAGCCGCAAAACGCTTTATTATGGATGTTTCTAAAGAACTCGAATTCCTTAATATGCCGGGTGTAACTCTTGATTTTACTCACGAAAAGGGTAAACTCACAATAAACGGAATGGACACTATGGAACTTCTCATTTCCGCAAACGCAGGAGAGCCTCCTAAACCTATTGCAAAAATCGCATCAGGAGGAGAACTTTCTCGTGTTATGCTCGCTTTGAAGAGCGTTATTGCAGAGAAAGATAACATTCCTACAATGATTTTTGACGAAATTGACACAGGAGTAAGCGGAAGAGCGGCTCAGAAAATAGGTATCAAGTTATCTGAAATAGGCAGAATCCGTCAGGTTCTTTGCGTAACTCATTTAGCACAGATTGCTGTTATGGCAGATAATCATCTTCTTATCGAAAAAAATACAGTTGATGACAGAACAGTAACTTCAGTAAAACAGCTTGATTTTGATGGAAGAAAATATGAAATCGCAAGAATTATGGGCGGCGAAAATATAACCGACCTTATGCTTGAGAACGCATCAGAACTTCTCAAATCAAAAAATTCTTGACATTCTTTTTTTACTGTGTTATCATATATTCATATTTTAAAGGCGATGAAGGGAAGAAGTAACCTTATCTTTTAGTTTAAAGAGAGTTTTCGGTCGGTGCAAGAAAACAACTGATATAAGGCGAATACATCCCGGAGCTGATTTCCTGAAACTCACAGTAGGGAAATACGATTAGCGCCCGTTACAGCGTTTCGAGGTCGGCATTTGCCGATAAACTGAGGTGGTACCACGATTACATTCGTCCTCTGACTTTTGTCAGAGGATTTTTTATTTTGTTTAAGGGGAGAAATGTATGATAAACAACGATAAAATCGACAACGGAAAAGGTTTTGACTGGGGAAAAACATCTTCGGATTATGCTAAATACCGTGATATTTACCCAGAAGAATTCTATCAGAAAATTCTTTCTCTGGGAATATGTAAAAATGGTCAGAATGTTCTTGATATAGGAACAGGAACGGGAGTAATTCCACGCAACATGTATCGTTTTGGTGCTAAATTCACAGGAACGGACATTGCTGAAAATCAGATTGAACAAGCGAAAATTCTCGCAAAGAATTCTGATATGGATATTGATTTTTTATGCTGTCCGACAGAAAAACTTGATTTTCCGGATGAAAGTTTTGATGTTATAACCGCTTGCCAGTGCTTTTTTTATTTTGACCATGATATAACCGCTCCTAAACTTCATAAAATGCTTAAAAAAGGCGGAAAAGTAGCGCTTCTCTATATGGCATGGCTTCCTTTTGAGGATGAAATTGCAGGAATGAGTGAAAATCTGATTTTAAAATATAATCCCGATTGGACAGGCTGTAAAGAAACAAGGCACGAAATTTTCGTTCCCGATGTTTATGATAAGTATTTTAAACGTATTCATAATGAGGTTTTCGATGTTAAAGTTCCGTTTACCCGTGAAAGCTGGAACGGCAGAATAAAAGCCTGTCGAGGAATAGGTGCATCGCTTTCAGAAGAAAAGATAGCTGAATTTGAAAAAGAACACAAAGAAATGTTATCAAAAATCGCACCCGATGAATTTGATATACTTCATTATTGTGCGATTTCTGTAATAGAAAAAATATAATTTATATAAAGGAGTAAAATGATATGACACTTTACGAAGAACTTGTCAGAAGAGGACTTATAGCCCAGGTTACTGATGAAAAAGAAATAAGCGAAATGATAAATAACGGAAAGGCAACATTCTACATAGGTTTCGACCCTACAGCAGACAGCCTTCACGTAGGTCATTTTATGGCACTCTGCCTTATGAAGCGTCTTCAGATGGCAGGAAACAAGCCTATCGTTCTTATCGGTGGCGGAACAGCGATGATCGGTGACCCTTCAGGTAAAACTGATATGAGAAAAATGATGACAAAAGAAACAATCAATCATAATGTTGAGTGCTTTAAAAAGCAGATGAGCAGATTTATCGACTTTTCAGAAGACAAAGCAATCGTTGTAAACAACGGCGACTGGCTTTTAGACCTCAACTATGTTGATGTACTTCGTGAAGTAGGTGCTTGTTTCAGCGTAAATAAGATGCTCACATTCGAATGTTATAAACAGAGAATGGAAAGAGGACTTACTTTCCTCGAATTCAACTATATGATAATGCAGAGCTACGATTTCTATATGCTTTATCAGAAATACGGCTGTAATATGCAGTTCGGCGGAGACGACCAGTGGGCAAATATGCTCGGTGGTACAGAACTTATCAGAAAGAAGCTCGGAAAAGACGCTCACGCTATGACAATTACTCTTCTTCTTAATTCAGAAGGAAAGAAGATGGGTAAAACAGAAAACGGTGCTGTATGGCTTGATGCTAATAAAACAACACCTTATGATTTCTTCCAGTATTGGAGAAATGTTTCTGATGCCGATGTTATCAAGTGTCTCAAAATGCTTACTTTCGTTCCTGTTGAACAGATTGAAGAAATGGAAAAGACAATGGAAGGCGCTGAATTCAATAAAGCTAAGGAACTTCTTGCTTATGAACTCACAAAACTCGTTCATGGTGATGAAGAAGCAGATAAGGCTCGTGAAGCTGCAAAGGCTGTATTCGGCGGTGCAGGACATTCAGAAAATATGCCTACTGTCGAAATTACAGAAAATATGTCAGTAGCAGATCTTTTAGTAACAGCAGGACTTGCTGCTTCAAAATCAGAAGCAAGAAGACTTATTCAGGGCGGAGGAGTTTCTGTTGATGACAGAAAAATTCAGGATTTCGCCGAAGTTATCGAAGTTTCTGATTTCGTAATTCTCAAAAAGGGCAAGAAGTCTTTCACAAAAATAGTTAAGAAGTAAATAAAAATCCCACAGATTTTACTCTGTGGGATTTATCTTTTTTAAACTTACTGTTCGCTCTCAGGGAG
>JAFXHL010000056.1 GCA_017536405.1 Oscillospiraceae bacterium | reverse complement strand
GGCTCAGAAAGTTTCGCAACAGCCTTTTCAAGCTGTCTTACTGTCATTTCGCCCTTTGAGGATTTCAGTGCGAGCTCTGTTATCTGTTCTTCGTCAGTAAGGGGTAAAAGTGCTTTCGCAGCCCCTGCTGAAAGGTCACCGTCACGAACCATTGTTACAACATTTTCGGGGAGTTTTAAGATTCTTAAAGAGTTTGTAACAGAAGACCTTGCTTTTCCGACAAGTTTCGCAACGCTTTCCTGCGTCATATCATATTTTTCAATAAGTTCATTATATGCCTTTGCTTCGTCGATAGGGTTTAAATCCTCACGGAGAACATTTTCAACGAGTGCGATTTTAGCTGTTTCTTCATCGTCAAGTTCTTTTATAACAACGGGGATTTCTTTATCCTGCCAACCAAGCATACGGAGTGCGCGCCATCTTCTTTCGCCCGCAACAATCTGATACATTCCGTTGTCAAGGGGTCTTACGAGAATAGGCTGTATAAGTCCGTGTTCTTCTATTGACTCAGCGAGTTCTCTTATTGTATCTTCATCGAATTCTTTTCTCGGCTGATTTCTGTTAGGCTCAATATCCGAAAGCCTTACCTGTTTTTTAACCTGTATATCGGTCGAGTTGTCGTCGAAAAGTGCTTCAAGACCGCCGAAATCGCCAAGACCTGATTTTTTCGCCATAAACTTCTCTCCTTATTTCTTCTTCTGGTTCTTGAGGAATTCAATGCCGAGTTCCTCATAACTCATAGCGCCCTTTGATGATTTATCGAAATACATAACGGGCTTTCCGAATGACGGTGCTTCCGAAAGTCTTACATTTCGTGGAATAACCGTTTTATAGACTTTTTTGGGGAAGTGTTTTTTAACTTCATTTACAACCTGATTTGTAAGGTTGAGTCTTCCGTCATACATCGTAAAGAGAATGCCTTCAACGTCGATTGTCGGGTTGTATTTCTGCTTTACAAGTCTTATCGTTTCAACGAGTTGCGCAAGGCCCTCGAGTGAATAGAATTCACACTGCAACGGAATAAGAACAGTATCCGATGCGCAAAGGCCGTTAAGTGTCAAAAGTCCCAACTCGGGGGGACAATCTATAATGATAAAGTCGTATTTCTGTTTAACTGTGAGAAGTTGCATTTTAAGGCGGTTCATTCTGTTGTCAATCTCAACAAGGCGGATTATAGCACCCGCAAGGTCAGAGGTTGCGGCAGTTATAGAAACGCCCTTGAAGGCTGTTTCGATAATCGCTTCGTCAATACGGCAGTTTCCCATTAAAACATCATAGGTTGAATATTTAACGGTTTTTTTCTTTATTCCGTAACCGCTTGTGGTGTTGCCCTGTGCGTCCATATCTATGCAAAGAATTTTCTTGCCCCTGCTTCCGAGGTAAGCCGCAAGATTAACAACGGTTGTCGATTTTCCGACACCGCCTTTCTGATTTGCAACGGCGATTATCTTTCCCATACAAAAAATTTCTCCTTTTCGGATTTTTGTCATAAAAACTGTCTTACTAATACATTATACCATATTATAAATATTTTGCAAGAAAAAAAGCCGTATAAAAATATACGGCTTATTGTATATATTGTCAAAACTAACCTTTTTTTACATAGGGGATGACAATTTTATATTCTATGAATTCTTCTCCTTTTTTCCTCTCCATTTCGGCATTTATTCCCGCCGCCTGCATAGTCTCAATCGCCTTGTCTATGGTGTTTAAGAATAGTTTTACCTCGCCCCCGAAAATAACCGAGCGTCTCCTTAAATTCTCCTTTTCCTTCGATGCTTTTATCTCTCTTTCGATAAGCCTTTCCGTTTTCTCGACATTAAGCCCCGATGTTATTACTTTTTCTATTACAGAAAGCCTTGTTTCTTCATCAGAAATGCGAAGAAGCGCTCTCGCGTGGCGCTCTGTAAGCCCTGCTTCCGAAATGAGCGTCATTTCCCTCGGTGAAAGGCGGAGCAGCCGCAGTTTATTAGATATTGTCGATTGTTTTTTGCCAAGTTTTATAGCGGCATCTTCCTGCGTCATTCCATAAAAATCAATGAGTTTTGCAATGGCTATTGCTTCTTCAAAAAAGGATAAATCCTGACGCTGAATATTCTCAACGAGGGCAAGAACGGCGGAGTTTCTCTCGGTGATGTCGATAATCACGGCAGGGATTTTCTTCATCCCGATTTTTATGGCAGCGCGGAGTCTTCTCTCGCCCGAAACAAGTTCATAACGGTTGCCTGTCGCTCTCCTCAAAGTTATCGGCTGAATTATCCCGTTCTGTTTTATGCTTTCGGCTAAAAGACAAATCTTTTCATCGTCAAATAAAATCCTCGGCTGATGCGGATTGGGGATTATCCTTTCAACCGCGATTTCATATATTTTATGTGGATTTTCTTTTATGACTGTCATACAAAACACCCCCGTTCCTACTGGTTTTAGAATATCACTCTTTATTCCACATTTCCACACAAAAATTCCCCCCCGTTATGACAGTTTTTCTTATCTTCCGCCTGTAACATTCCTCTTTCTTTAAGATGAACGAAAATAATCGCGGTTAAAAGGTCGCATAAAAGGGAAAAATGCGATATTTATTTATATAAAATTAATAAAAAGTTAAAATAGTATTGTAAAGAGGGAAGATTTCTGCTATAATTGTGGTATATATGTAAGCAGGTAGCACCTGCCGGCATATCGTTACGAACTTTATTCAGAGAAATAACTCTACTGCTCGGTAACCGCATTTGTCGGTTATCTGTCTGCGATGGCTCTTTGCTTTCGCACTCTGCGAGCCGAAATTTTAAAACCACGATAAAACGAAAAGACGGGGGTTAGTTCTAGGAAATACGACGACGCCGTACTACTGTACTGCTAGGAGTATTGACGACGAAATAAGCCACGGATTTGGCATTTTCAAAACCACGATAAAACGAAAAGATTGTGCTTTATACAAGGAAGTTTCCCGAAGTCGTACACGGGTACTACGAGGGGAACTGACGCGGTAGAAAGCAGAAGATTTCTCGTTTTATTACCCATATAATAAAAGATTTGTAATATATATAGAGGTGGTTAAAATAAAAAAGTTAATCGTATTCCTTATCGCTTGCGTTATAGCGATTGCATCGGGATATATCTATCTTTTTGACAAATACCATTCAGGTCAGGCGGCTTTTTCTCAGGATAAGAATACCGACCTTACCAAAAGAGAAATCTATGTAACAATAGAACAGTCACAGAAATGGACGGGGGAAGACAAGCTCACCGTCGGGGGACAGTATGACGGAAAAATCTACAACAACACAAGTATCGACTATACCGACTGGACGGTTGTTATAGAAAATGTTCCCAAGGGAAGTTATATCGACAGCTCATGGGATGGTGTATATGTTGAAGAAGAGGGAAAGATAACAATCACTCCGCTTGAATATAATGTTGACATTCTTCACGATACAGCAAGACCTTTCGGTATGATTCTCTACACACCATATCAGTGTAAACTCACAGACATAACCGTTTATGCCTCAACAAAAACAGTTATGACCTATGACCCTGTTTTCTGGGTTGTTCAGTCGATAACAGCACTTGCTGTAATTGTTTCGATAATCGTTATCGTTTATGACAGACGAGTTAAAAGACTCCGCCGTAAGCGTGATGAATACCGCGAAATCATCGAACAGTCACTCAGAACTTTCGCCAACATCATCGACGCGAAGGACAGATACACAAGCGGTCACTCTGAAAGAGTTGCTATCTATTCAAGAGAAATCGCAAATAGAATGGAACTTTCGGCAGACGAATGTGAAAGAATCTACTACATAGCATTCCTCCACGATATAGGAAAAATCGCAATCCCCGATTCTATCCTCAAAAAAGCGGGCGCACTTACTGACGAAGAAAGAAAGGTCATTCAGACACATCCATCAGTTGGCGGAGATATTTTAAAGGATTTCACATCTATCGAGGGAATTTCAGAGGGTGCAAGATATCACCACGAAAAGTATGACGGAACAGGTTATACAGAGGGCAGAAAGGGCGAGGATATTCCACTTCTTGCGAGAATTATCTGCGTTGCCGATTCTTATGACGCAATGGCTTCAAAGAGATGCTACCGCGCGGATTTACCCGAAGATTATATCCTTTCAGAGCTTGAAAAGTGTTCGGGAACACAGTTTGACCCCGAAATCGCAAAGGTTATGATTGGTATGATTCACGATGGCTATGTTGAAACTGTAAAGGAAACGGTTGACAAAGAAAAAGCGGACGATGTTCCGATTGAAATTGCTTAGCGGGGAGCCCCCGCGGGCATATCGTTACGCAGTTTGTTAAAGATAATAAAAAAGAGCTCGGAAATGACAAACAGTTGTTTCCGAGTTTTATTTTGGCGGGGAGCCCGCACAGGCGTATCGTTACGCAGTTTGTCAGGATAAAATAAACTCCCCCACAGATGTGGGGGATTATTTGTTTTTTATTATGTTTCGGCTCGCGGAACTATCGTTCCTCCCCGCCGACTTTCTTTTTCTCCCGTGAAAAAGAAAGCAAAACACGGCTCCTGCGGAGAGCTTTGCGCTCGCTCACGCGCTCCCGGTAATTCTTTTTCCATTCGCAACGGCAGAGTAACCCGTTGCCGATATTAGTGCAAGAAAGAAACCACGAACATATTACCTGCTATGCTCATTAGTGTGCATTTCAGTGTGGTTTTTCGTCACCGAGTCGCTTTTTTTATTTTACGAATAGATTTCGTAACGATATGGTCTGCGCGAGCGGGGAGCCCCCGCGGGCAGATTTTAAAACTACGATAAAACAAAAAGATTGCCTGTATTTCTAGGAAACACGACGACGCCGTACGCGGTGTACTGCTAGGAGTGTTGACGACGAAAGACGGGTAAGATTTCTCGTTTTATTACCCCACAAAGTTAAAAGTTAAAAAACAATCCCCCTCTTGCGAGGGGGATATATTTTTTAACCCATTATTACTTCTACTGTGTGAACGCCGCCGTCAAATACGGGGAGAACAACGCCTTCTACTGCGTTTCCGTCAACTGTCATTGACTTAACGCCCTTGCAGACATGGTCAGGGTTCTTGACAGTAATCTTGTATTCAGCGCCACGATACTTTCTTGTAGCAGTGAAACCGTCCCATTCGTGAGGAATTGAGGGGTCAACCTTAAGTCCGTCGAAATCGGGCTGAACGCCAAGGATATACTGTGAAATAGCAACCATGTTCCAAGCAGCTGTACCTGTGAGCCATGAGTTCTTTCCTTCACCGAATCTGCTTGCATCCTTACCTGCTACCATCTGACCGTAAACATAAGGTTCTGTCTTATGAAGGTCTGAAATGTCTTCATTGAAAGCAGGAGCAATCTTTGAATAGTATTCGAATGCCTTGTCACCACGGCCTGCATATGCTTCGGCACAGATGATCCATGCATTGTTATGTGTGAATATACCTGCGTTTTCCTTGTATCCGCCTGGATATGTTGAAATTTCACCGTACTGAACATAGTACTTTGTGAATGCAGGGTTATTGAGAACAAGACCGTATTTTGTGTTGAGGTACTTGTCTATTGAGTTGAGTGTCTTGATGTCAGCGCCTTCAGCCTTGCCGATTTCTGACATAACAGCAAATCCCTGAGGTTCAATGAAGATCTTTCCTTCTTCACATTCGTTTGAACCCATCTTCTTGCCTTCTGCGTCATATGCTCTGAGGAACCATTCGCCGTCGAAAGCGTGAGCCATAACATTCTGCTTCATCTTGTCGATTTCAGCCTGAGCCTTGTCTGCTTCGTCGTTCTTTCCGAGGTGACGGAGAATTCCTACATATGAGGGACCAGCGTATGTAAAGAGTGTTGCAACCATTACTGATTCAGCAATCTTTGAGTAACCGCCTTCTGCTGCAAACTTGGGGTTTGTATATGTCTGGAATGATTCACCTGGAGTATCAGAGTAGCAAGAAAGGTTGATACAGTCGTTCCAGTCGGCACGCATAGCGAGAGGAAGTCCGTGAGGACCTAAGTTTTCAACGATATGATAGAATGAAACTGTGAGGTGATCGAGCATAGGCTTTGCGAGTTTTTCATCGTTATCATAAGGAACCATTTCATCGAGGATTGACCAGTCGCCTGTTTCCTTGATGTATGAACCTACTGAAAGGATCATCCACAGTGGGTCGTCTGAGAAGTCACCGCCGATATCAGAGTTACCCTTCTTTGTAAGGGGCTGATACTGGTGATAGCATCCACCGTCGGGGAGCTGTGTTGAAGCAAGGTCAATGAGTCTTTCTCTTGCTCTGTCGGGAATCTGATGAACGAAACCTAAAATATCCTGGTTTGAATCACGGAATCCCATTCCACGACCGATACCTGATTCAAAGTATGATGCTGAACGAGAAAGGTTGAATGTAACCATACACTGATACTGGTTCCAGATATTAACCATTCTGTTAACCTTATCATCGGGTGTTGCAACATTGAAAATACCGAGGAGCTTTTCCCAAGCCTCGCCAAGTTCTTTAAGACCAGCAGCTACCTTTTCGGGTGTGTTGTATTTTTCAATCATTGCAATTGCTTTTTCCTTGTTGATTGTCTGTCCGTCTGCTTCAAACTTCTTGTCAACAGGGTTTTCAACATAACCTAAGATATAAACGAGTGTCTTTGTTTCGCCTGCTTTAAGAGTTATGCTCTTATAGTGTGAAGCGATGGGTGACCAACCGTCAGCAACTGAATCTGTGCATTTTCCTGCCTTGACTGCTTCGGGGCTGTCAAATCCGTTATAAAGACCGATGAATGAATCTCTGTCTGTATCGTAACCGTCGATAGCATCGTTTACTGTATAGAATGCATAGTGGTTTCTTCTGTCGCGGTATTCTGTCTTATGATAGATTGTTGAACCATCGATTTCAACTCTACCTGTTGAGAAGTTTCTCTGGAAGTTTGTGCAGTCATCCTGAGCATCCCAGAGGCACCATTCAGCAAATGAGAAGAGGCTGAATGTCTTGTCAGAATTTCCTTCGTTAGTAAGAACAACCTGCTGAACTTCACCGTCATAGTTCTGAGGAACGAAGAATGTTACTTCTGCTTTAAGGTCGTTTTTCTTACCTGTGATAACTGTATAACCCATACCGTGACGGCATTCATAAGCGTCAAGTTCTGTCTTGACGGGTGACCAGCCTGGGTTCCAGATTGTTCCGTTATCGTTTATGTAGAAATATCTTCCGCCCATATCTATGGGAACATTGTTATAGCGGTATCTTGTGATTCTTCTGAGACGCGCGTCTTTATAGAAACAATATCCGCCTGCTGTATTTGAAATAAGTGAGAAAAAGCTCTGTGTTCCAAGATAGTTTATCCAGGGATAAGGAGTTCTCGGGGAAGTGATGACATATTCTTTTCTTGTGTCGTCAAAGTGTCCGAACTTCATTTTGTTTACCTCGTTTTCTTTTAGATTTTCTGAAAGTCTGCAAAATCCGCAGAACTATACAGATATATTATACAATATATACCTTTCTCGGTCAAGATTTTTTTGTTTAAATCCTACTAATATATCTACCAAAAAAAAATGCTTTTTAATGTCTATATTAACTACATTAAAAGATAACCTAAAGCAATAAGCATCTTCATATCGGCGCCGTTTCTTGCAAGGATAATAAGTAAGAAAATAATCAGCGCTTTTTCTTCGTCTATTTTTATATCGGGGAAAAGCCCCTCTGAAAAGCCCTTGTTTACGGGCGTTTCGTTATGTATGGGTTGGGGTTGAGGTTTAGGAGGGGGTGGAGGCGGAGGTGGTGGAGGGGGGTCATTTGCCACTAAACTTTTTGACCTTTCCTGCATTTCTCTCACTCTTCTTTCGGCGTCTTTCTGCATAGCCATCATTTCTTCTCTTGTATAGTTTCTCGACGCCATAAGAAAATTCCCCCTTAAATCATATTTTCAAACTCTGATAAAATCCCCGAATTTTTTGCAAAAGAGATAAGATTCATCATTTTTAAAAACTTTATCGCCTTGTCGGTTTTCTGTTGTCTTTCCTCTGAAAGATGAGGTTTTAAAGCTATAAGAAGAGATGTATTCTTATCGTTTTCCGTCATATTTTTTGCCATCTGTGAAAACATCATTATCTTTGAAATATCGGGCATATCATCCCCCACAGGAAGCAACTGTGAGGGTGGTGGGGGAGCTTCATTTTCCCCCGACATACCCATCATAGAAGCGAGTTTTTTAATTTGTTCCATACTCTCTTTATCGGAAAGGATTTCGTTTATTTTACTCATTAAATCGTCGATTTTAATTTACCCCTTTCCTGTGAGTTTGTTATAGAGTGATTTTGCCTCGGGGGTAGACATCATCTGCTGAACCATCTGCGGATTTTTAAGCGCCATATTGAATTTCATCGCGTCAGCAGGGGACATATTCTTCATCGCGTTATCGAATTTTCCCTCTGAAAGTTCTTTTTTCAGTTGTTCCGCGGGAACGCCGAGTTTTGCGCTTACAACCTTTATCAGAGCGTCCATATTAGAGTTGTTCATAGAAAAAATCCTCCTTGAATTCAGTTAAAATATATGCTAAAATTTTTTTGTATATTACAGTATATTTTTTAAAGGAGAATTTGTGATTTGAGAATAATTGTTTTTTCCGACAGTCACGGCAGAACGGGCAACCTTTTCGATGTTGTTGAAAAGCATAGGAACACAACCGATATGTTCATTCATTTAGGCGACGGCGAGCCCGAAGCGGATATGGTAAAATCGGCTTATCCCGAGATAGACCTGCGTTATGTAAGGGGCAACTGCGATATAAATTCCGCGGCACCGATGTCACTTCTTATCGAGGCGGACTTCGGCAGAAAAATCTATGCAACCCATGGTCATATGATGTCTGTAAAATACGGAATAGGAACTATTTTAAAAGAGGCAAAGTCGCAGGGTGCCGATATCGTTCTTTTCGGGCATACCCACGAGCGTTTTTCCTATTATGACAGTGAAAGCGGAATTTATCTTTTAAACCCCGGCTCACTTTCAGAGCCAAGGGACGGCAAGGGAAAATCCTATGGCGTTATTGATATAGTTAAAAGTGGCGTTGTTATGAATATTGCGGAATTTTAGAATTTTTTTATTATGTTTCGTCCCGACTCCTGCGGAGTCTTTGGCGACCATACTTTCCGCTTGTGCGGAAAGTAGGCAAAGGCACACTCCTGCGGAGAGCTTTGCGCTCGCTCACGCGCTCTCGGTAATTCTTTTTCCATTCGCAACGGCAGAGTAACCCGTTGCCGATATTAGTGCAAGAAAGAAACCACGAACATATTCCTGCTATGCTCATTAGTGTGCATTTCAGTGCGGTTTTTCGCCACGGAGCCCGTGGAGGCATATTCGGATAAAACGAAAAGACATGGGTTAGTTATAGGAAATACGACGACGCCGTACTAGTGTACTGCTAGGAGTATTGACGACGAAATAAGCCACGGATTTCTCGTTTTATTACCCCACAAAGTTAAAGATAAAATAATCC
>JAFXHL010000055.1 GCA_017536405.1 Oscillospiraceae bacterium | reverse complement strand
GATACAGAATAGGGCCTTTCGAAGTTGAAAGTGCTTTGAATGAACATCCTGCTGTTGTTGAAAGCGCGATAACAGCAGCGCCCGACCCGATAAGAGGTCAGGTTGTTAAAGCAACAGTAAAACTCGCTGAAGGATACACTCCCTCACCCGAACTTATAAAGGAACTTCAGAATCATGTTAAGAAACTTACAGCACCTTACAAATATCCGAGAATAGTTGAGTTCGTTGATGAACTCCCCAAAACTGTCGGCGGAAAGATAAAGCGTGCTTCGATAAGACACGAAGATTCAAACAAATAGAAAAATCCACCCATTCGGGTGGATTTTTTATTTGTGTTTTTATTCGTATCTTAAAGCTTCTATGGGGTCGAGTTTTGCGGCTTTGTTTGCGGGATAGTATCCGAAGAAGATACCTATCGCCATTGAGAATGAAACCGCAATAAATATCGAAAGAATGCTCGGAGGAACGATTTCTCCTACTGCTATACCTATGATATTTCCGACTAAAACCCCGAAAATAATTCCTATCAGACCGCCTATAAGACAGATGATAACAGATTCAACTATAAACTGCATACGGATTGCACTGTTGGGTGCGCCGAGCGCTTTTCTTACGCCGATTTCACGGGTACGTTCCGTAACGGAAACGAGCATGATGTTCATAACGCCGATACCGCCTACGATAAGCGATATACCTGCTATTATTGTTATAACAAGTTCAACTGTTCCCAAAACATCATTGAGCATATCGATAGCCTGTTCTGCTGCAAGACCTGATACTTCGACAAATTCGTTATTTCTGAAATATGTTGTGTTGTAATACTTGATAACATCGTTGAGAAGTGTCTGCTGGTCTTCTCCGTCTTCAGAATAAACGATGATATTTGTATATGAATCATCTGCACCTAAAATCTTATTTACAGTTGTATGAGGAATGACTGTCTGTGTCTGGATGTCTTCACCTACGGCACTTACCATTCCTGACATCATAGCGCTTACCTTATATTCAAAGATACCTACTATGACGAAAGAGTGTGTATCGCCGTTTGACATCTTGACATCTATTGTCTTTCCCAGAGCGTCGCCATCGGGATAGAGATACTCTGCAAGTTTATCTGTTATAAGAATAACATTTCTTGCGTTATCGATATCGTCTGGTCTGAAATCACGGCCTTCCATAAGGGTAAGTGTCCTCGGCTGAGAGTCAACCGCATCGATACTCATTCCGTTTACAGAAACGGAATATTCGTTCTTGCCGCTCTTTACCGTTCCGTAATCGAGGAAATTCTGGATAAGAACATATTTTACTCTGCCTGAAAAATAGTCTTTGAGTTCTTCTACATTTTCAGTTGTGAAGAGAGTTTCTTCCGAAGGAATGAAGTAAGCGGAATCGTCAGCATCTTCTTTCCACTGAAAATAGAGTGTGAGGGCATTTGTTGTTCCCATATCGGCGATTGTGTTGTTTACACTCTGCATAAGAATGTCGCCGAGAGTTGTTATCATAATAACCGAGCTGATACCTATGATGATACCGAGCATTGTAAGGAACGCACGCATTTTATTTGCCTTGAGGCTCTGTAATGCAAGGAGTATATTTTCGCCTAAATTCATTCCGCATCAGCCCCCTTTGTCATAATTTCTTCTCTTACTATGAGTCCGTCCTTCATTGTGAGGATACGGTCTGTTTCAGCGGCAAGTTCGGGGTTATGGGTTATGAGAACGATTGTTTTTCCCTGTTCTTTATGGAGCTTATGGAAAAGGTCCATAACAAGTCGTCCTGTTGAACTGTCGAGCGCACCTGTAGGTTCATCGGCAAGGATAATCGAAGGATTATTCGCCATCGCTCTTGCAATAGCAACTCGCTGTTTCTGACCGCCTGAAAGTTCATTCGGCATATGTGTCATACGGTCTGACATTTCAACAAGGTCTAAAAGTTCTTTTGCTCTTCTTGTGCGCTCTGTCTTTGAAATTCCCGAATAGAGCATGGGAAGTTCGACATTTTTAAGCGCTGTTGTTCTTGAGATAAGGTTGAATGTCTGGAAAACGAAACCTATCTTTTTATTTCTGATTTCGGAAAGTCTTTTATCGTCGCATATTCCTATGGGAACGCCGTCAAGCATATATGAACCTTTTGTTGCTCTGTCGAGAGCGCCTATTATGTTCATAAGCGTTGACTTTCCCGAACCCGATTGTCCTACTATCGAAACAAATTCGCCTTCTTTGACGGTTATGTTTATTCCGTGAAGGATTTCGAGTTCATTCGGAGTGCCTATATAAAAAGACTTTACGATGCCATGCATATCAATAATTGTCTTTTTCATACAGTTTATTCTCCGTCAGTATCTTTGTTCTTATTCTTCTTGAGTTTTACCTTCTGACCATCCTTACATCTTTCTGTATCAAGGATAATGATGTCGCCTTCCTTGAGTTCATCCGATGTGATTTCTGCTTCAACAAGTCCTTCAAGGCCTACTGTTACATAAACCTTCTTGGCTGTATATCCGCCCATGCCGTCATCTTCTGCAATGAGAACAAAGTCTCCTTTATCGTCTGTTCCGATGCCGTCGTATCTTACTGTGAATACATCGCTTGATTCTTCAATGATGATATCAAGTTTTGATTTAAGACCGATAAGAAGCTTTGTATCCTTTGATGTTACATCCGCTTCGATAAGGAATGAACCGTCGGCTGCTTCCTTTGTTGCAGCGGGTGCTACAACTGTTACAATGCCTTCGTATTCTTCGCCGTCAAGCGCATCACACTTGATGATTGCTTTCTGTCCTTCTGCTATATAAGGAATATCATACTGCTTTACAGTAGCCTTGATTTTGAGGTCGTCTGTATCTTCAATGATGAAGAGCGCACCGTTTGCGATATTTCCTTCTTTTGCATAAACCGCTGTGATTGTTCCTGCCTTATCAGCCTTTACAACGCAGTCATCAAGAATTTTTCTCTGATCGTTGAGCTGTAAAATAGCGGGTTCGTTTTCAGCCTGCTTGAGTGCGAGTTCGTAAGCTCTTCTTGCATCTTCAAGACCTGTTGAAATATCGTTCTGTGCTGATTCATAAGCAAGTTTCGCTGTTTCGAGTGCTGTTTCGGCATTTTCGAAAGCATCCTTTATTCCCTTTTCGATTTCATCAAGATTTCTCTTGGCGTTATCGTAGTTTGTCTGTGCTGTATTGAGTGTGTTTCTTGCTGTTCTTGTCTTTGCATCAGGAAGCGCGTCTATAAGTTTCTGAT
>JAFXHL010000054.1 GCA_017536405.1 Oscillospiraceae bacterium | reverse complement strand
TTTTATGCTATTGTAATAAAAAGAAAATTTTGTTATAATTTCCTTATAACTGAAAAACGGAGTTGAAAGAATTTGAAAAACAGATTTTCTTCTTATATAAAACTATCGGGAATAATCTTTTCGCTGATTGTAACCTTTGTTATGATTGTTATGAATATCCCCGAAGAAATCGAAATCATAGCCGAGGATACCTTATATCAGAAAGCGAAAGTAATCCCCTCTGATGTTAAAATCATCGCGATTGATGAAATAACCCTCAAGGATTTAGGTCCCTATAACGAATGGGACAGAGGCTTTTTTGCCGACCTTATAGAAACCCTCAATTCAGATGAAAACACCGCCCCGAAAGTTATCGGATTTGATGTTATCTTTTCGGGAACAAACAATTCATCGGGCGAGAAAAGGCTTTCAGAGGCGATAAAAAATTCCGATAATATAGTTCTTGCGTCAAAACTTGAAACCGATTCGCGAATTATGAAATCAGAAAACGGAGAGTATTTTATAGATTATTACATAAGCGAAGAAGTAACCGCCTATGACGAAATTTCTTCTTCTGCCGATTCGGGATTTACAAACGCCATTTTAGATGACGACGGCTATGTAAGAAGATATTATACAGTAATATCTTCGGGCGATAAATCCTATAAGGGATTTTCTTATGCCGTTGCCGAAAAGGCTTTCGGAAAAGACGCTCTTTCGCATCTTGCTCCGATAGTTGAAATAGGCTATTCGGGAAACCCAGGGGATTACGAAATAATACCTATGTCAAAAGTTCTTGACGGTTCTGTTCCTTCGGGGTATTTCAAAGACTGTATCGTTCTTGTCGGCGCTTATGAAGAGGGAATGAGGGATTCTTACCGAGTTCCCATATTCCGCTCGGGAGAGATGTATGGCGTTGAATGTCAGGCAAATGCGATAACCGCTTTTTCAGAAAATCTTATCATAAAGAAATCTCCCTTATGGGCAGAACTTGTTATCGCCATAGCGGTTCTTATCCTTTCGGGATATGTTATGATGAAGAAAAAGACAAAAGGCTCGGTTGTTGTTCTTTTTGGCGTTGTGATTTTGTATCCATTGTTGTCGCTCGCCGTTTTTGAGATTTTAAGCGTCAAACTCTCTCTTATATATGTTCCGATAGGGGCAGGAATTCAGTTTCTTACATTTCTTCTTATAAGATATATCGAGCTTCAGAAGAAAAGAGCAGACGAAATGCAGAAGATGCTTTTTTCTATGGCGGATTCTATGGCCGAAGCGATTGAAGGAAGAACTCCCTATAACGCAAATCACACAAAGAATGTTGCAAAGCGCTGTATGGAAATGCTTGACTACATAAACAAGATGCATAAAGAAAAACGAACAGAAATGCATTTCTCGAAAAAGGATAAAAACCAGCTCTATCTTGCGGCTATGCTCCATGATATAGGAAAAATGGATGTTCCCGTTGAGGTTATGGATAAGCCGACAAAACTGGGGGCAATCGAAGAAAAACTCCTCTCTCGGCTCGAAATAATTTCCCTTAAAATAAGAAATGATATTTTATCGGGAAGAGTAACAAAAGAAGAGGGCGAAGAAAAAATATCCCATATAGAAGAATTCATTTCAAATCTGGGTGAATACAACTGCGGAAGACCGCTTAAAGAAGACGAACTTGAATTCATAGACGAATTTTCATCTATGGTTTATGTTTCAGAAAACGGAGAGGAAATCCCCTATCTTACCGAAGAAGAAACAAACGACCTTCATATAGAAGCGGGAACATTATCCGAAGAAGAACGGAAGATAATGCAGGGCCATGTTTTATATACAGATAAAATACTCAGCCATATGCATTTCGGCGAAGATTTTTCAGATGTAAGGGCTATGGCTTCAAATCACCACGAACTGCTCAATTCAAAGGGGTATCCTAAGGGAATAGGCGAAGAAAATCTTGATGTTATGACAAGAATTCTTACCATTATGGATATATATGATTCCCTTATTGCAGACGACCGCCCATATAAAAAAGCAAAGCCGAATGATATTGCCTTTAAAATTCTTGATGACGAGGCAAAGGCAGGAAAAATCGACAGTGAACTTTTAAAAATCGCAAAAGAAATCTGGCTTGACTAAAAGGAGAAAAAAGATGAAAAAAATCAGCATAGGATTAGTTCTTGTTATAGCGGTTTCTATGATTTTTTCTGGGTGCAAGAAAGAAGAAGTCTACCGCGTTGTAAAAATCAATCATTTTGAAGGCGAAGTAACCGTCTTACGAGATGAAAAGATGAACGCTTTTGAGGGGTTGCAACTTATTTCGGAAGATACAGTCGAAACGGGCGAGAGTTCAAAAGCGGAACTTTTAGCCGACAGCGACAAGCATATTCTTGCCGAAGAAAACACAAAGTTTGTTCTTAAAGCAACGGGAACGGAAAAAAGCGGAAACATAACAATAAATCTTCTTTACGGAACATCGCTTATCGAAATCGAAAACAAACTTTCTGAAGAATCTTATTTTGAGGTAACAACCCCGAATGCTACCCTTTCGGTAAGAGGAACGACATTTGAAGTAAATTATGATGAAGAAACCGAAACAACCTCGGTTGAAGTTATCGAAGGCGTTGTTGCCGTTACATCAGAAGATAAAACCGAAGAACTTACAAACGGTCAGACTGCCGTTATTACAAATGACGGAATTGTAACCGAAGAAGTCAAGGAAAACGAAGAAAACAAAGAAGATGAAGAAATCAAAGAAGAGAAACTTCAGGTAAGAAGAGATGTCTATAAAGCAGACGGAACTATCAGTCAGTATGATACATATGAATATGATTCATACGGCAATAAGATAAAGATAAACAATTATGAAGCAGACGGAACTTTAAGCGGATACCATATACTCACATACGACTCGGACGGAAACGAACTCACAGATGATATATACAACAGCGACGGAACTCCCAGATATTATTATTCATACGAATATGATTCGGATAATAATATGATTAAGTTGTCTGCATATAAAAAAGACAAGACACTTTATTTTTACGCATTATCTGAATATGACGGAAACGGTAACAGAATAAAACAGGAAAATTATCGTTATGACGGATTACTCACCGATTACTATGAATATGAATATGACGGCGATAATAATGTGATAAGATACTCATATTATCATAATGAAGACGGAACTTTCAACCTTATGTCCGACAGCATATATGAACGGAATTCAAAGGGCAAGCCCACAAAGGTAAGCGTTTATAACGGAGAAGGAATTCTTGAAAGTTATTCTGTATATGATTATGACGCAGATGACGATATGATAAAATACACCACTTATGACAAAGACGGAACGCTGGTAAACTATATTACATATGGATATTAAGAATATAAAAAACCTCTCTCTTGATAAAAGAGAGAGGTTTTGCTGTTCCGCTGTGCCTTGTGTTTACGCACAGAAAATTATACGAACAAAAGATATGTGATTTATTCCGCCATAATTTTTTCTGCGATTTCAGCCGCGGATATAACCATTTTCGGACATAACTCTGTAAAAAGATTTTTCCGAGAGCGTATGCAGCGCCTTCTTTTGTAGCAATGTCGCACCCCAAGAGTTCTCTGCATATGTAAGAGCCGTTTGCCTTTCTGAATTCTTCCAAAAATTTAACGGTCATTTCGTTTGCCTTCGTTTTGCTTTCGGCGTCGCTTTCATCATAATGACCGAACTTCATTCCGAGAGCCATCAATGCACCTGTACAAGCCCCGCATACTTCGCCTTTTCTCATTCCGCTTCCGAAACAAGCCCCTGTTTTCATTCACCATATTTTCAACAGTACGCGCAGTGCCTGTGCTTTCGGTAAGGCCATATCCTGATTTTTCCGTTACAGCAATTCTGTATCGGTCAGACATTATGCGATAGAGTGGTCTGTATTCAAGCACGGGTGAAGAAACTCCTGCACCCGAAAGCATAACGATTGTATTATCGCCGTTGCCTTCGGAATACACATTTATTTTTCCGTTTCCGACCTGTATTTTTGTTCCGTAATCTTTCATCACATTAACTCCCGTCATAGATAAATTCATTCCTCAAACTGTTCCATATAAAGTTCCAAGAAAAGCAAGATTATAAATGCGTTTTCCCATATATAGAAAAACCTGAAAAGAAAGGGGATTCTCAAAAAATAAGATACAACAAACACAACAGCGAATATGAGTGAACATATCGCAGTAATTTCTGTTTTTTATAAAAATTCTCCCGTTTTAAAAACTACTTCTTTAAGATTATAGCATATTTTTAAAAAGATGACAATAAAAAACACCTCTTTATTAAAAGAGGTGTTTTTTATGCTATTGTAATAAAAAGAAAATTTTGTTATAATTTCCTTATAACTGAAAAACGGAGTTGAAAGAATTTGAAAAACAGATTTTCTTCTTATATAAAACTATCGGGAATAATCTTTTCGCTGATTGTAACCTTTGTT
>JAFXHL010000003.1 GCA_017536405.1 Oscillospiraceae bacterium | reverse complement strand
AGGGGCAGGCTTCTTCTTGTTCTTGATTTCAAGGCAAACCGCTGTTACACCTGCACCCACCGCCTCAATTACGCCTGCTGTGATACCGATAGTCTTAATGGTCTTTTTCTTCATCTTCATTAGTTTTCCTCCTGTTCTTCGGGTTTTGTGGTCATAATCTTGTAGAGCTGTGTATCCTTCGGGAACTTATCGACAAAGGGAATAATGACATTTCCGTAGAAGATAAGTCCTTCACCCGCACCGCTGTTCGTTACATAAGAGAGTTGGTGAGGGGAAATATTGAGCTGCTTCGCAAGTATCTGTCTGTCACCGCCAGCCTGATTGAGCATATAGATGAAGTCGGAGTTTTCAAAGATATTCTCAATCTCACGGCTTGCAAGCAAGTCCTTTACATTCTGAGTAAGTCCCGTAGGGATACCGCCCCATTTTCTGAAACGCTTCCAGATTTCGCAGGAATACGCCGCTGTCTGCTCCTCTTTAAGAAGAAGGTGAAACTCGTCGATAAGCTTACAGCAAAAGAACTTTATCTTATGCACGCCGACGGACGTGATGAGGGATTGCGTGATATTGACAGTAATTCCCCGACAGCTTTCAGCGAATGGTATGAGTGCAGCCGAAAAGGTATCGGACACCCGTGGGAAGTCTGCCGTGGCGGTAATTCAACACATATTTCTCTCTATGTACGCAAAAACGGCAACGAATACAGTCTGAAATTAGCAGGTTCATCATATGGACGTTCCGTAGAAACAATAAAATTCTTTCTTGCTCTGGTCCGTAACAACATCCCCGTTTCTCTCTATGAGGGGGAAGAATTAGCCGCAAGAGTCCGTGCTGACGATAAAATTGGCATTGTTCCTGACGGAGTTATGCCGTTCTACTGTTCTTCATACTTTCCCGATGATGAGAACATATCTGATTATATGAACATTGAACTTTATGAGGACAAAGAGCGATGGAAGAAAGTAATCGAAAATGTGATTTGGCAGGAGATAGAGGAACAACGGCTGTTGTAATTTAGAACACAGTGTGTACCAAATTTAATTTTTCCGACCTCTTGAATATCCCGACAGAATATGGTATAATATACTTGAAGAAATACACCATCTACTGAAAGGAGGCTGTCTATGAGCGTTTACACAACTAATGAAATTGCTGATAAGGTACGTCCCATTGCGAAAGCTTACGGCATTGATAAGGTTTATCTCTTTGGCTCTTACGCAAGAGGTGAAGCGACTGAAAACAGCGATATCGACTTTTATGTAGAGTTTTCAAAACCTCTTGGCTTACGCTATTGCAGTTTCTTTTCCGACATTGAAGAAAGTGTGGGCAAGAGCGTTGACATCATTACAAAGGACGGACTTTATAACCCTGTGACTTTGAGTATGAACGAGCCTCTTATCAAAAGAATTTTAGAGGAGCGCAAGTGTATTTATGAATAACAAAGATTTAAACGTTGCTCAGCATATGGTAGCTCATTGCGAACGCGTTGAACGCTACTTAAATCGCTGTAACAACTCTCTTGATGAGTTTATGAACGACGAGTTAATTCAGGACGGAGTAACAATGCAGTTACTTGCAATGGGTGAACTTACAACACATTTTTCGGAGGAGTTCAAAGCTGCATATCCGGATGAGATTGATTGGAGAAATTTCAAACAGCTCCGTAATGTATGTGCTCATCGTTATGGCACTCTCGATTATAAGACTATCTGGGATATAGTTATCGGTGAACTGCCACAAGTTAAAACTTTCTTTGAAGGTATCATCAAAGAATAAAAAATCCCGACTTTAAAATCGGGAAGTTGTAGAAATATGTATCATATCGGATTTATAATCTGCCACTTATATGCCACTTATTAAGGCAAAAATCGACTCAAAATCGCATTTGATTACAAAATTTGATTTTGAGAAAACCGCATAAAATCGGGCTTTGAGGGACATCACCGTAAATTGAGAAAAGTAGGGATGTCATTTCGACTCCCGTACGGGTCACCACAACAGTTACTCTCAAATGGCTTAAAACAGCCGTTTGAGAGTTTTCTTTTTGTCTGAAATTCGGTTTTGTCCTTTATCTGTCCTTTAATTACAGATTCCTTTTCCTTTGATGGGCATGCTCCTTGTTTTTGAAAAAAAGGGACTGATGAAAATACACAGACACACGGATTATACTAAATCATACCTATCTTTTACTGATTTACTTTGCACAAAACCGGATTTCACTGAATTTATCCTGTAAATCGGTTTATTTTATATTTTTTATTGCTTGCTATTTTTGTAAGAAAGTGATATAATATTAGTAAATTTAAATCAGGAGGACAAAATGAAAAGAAAAAATATTAAATCTATAGCGATGACTATGTCGCTTGTAATGCTATTTACAAGCTGTAGTGGCGGCGGATATAAATTCAATTATGACACATACGCAAACTCCGAAATTACAACTGTAGAAAACAAGTCCTATGTGGTAAACGGTGAAAACGGCACATACACCGGCGGCTGGAAAGGCGATCGACCCGAAGGAAACGGTGAATTTGTTTCAGTAGATAACGATATCTATAAAGGTGATTGGAAAAGCGGCTTTCTCAGCGGACAGGGCGAAATCATAAAAACTGATGACGGTGGCGTACATAAGCAATATATTGGTATTTGCGGCTACAATAATCCCTACGGCGAGGGCGAAATGACAGTAACCTTTGATGACAATCCTAATGTAATTCGTGTAAAGGGTGATTTCAGTCCCGAGGGAAAACCTTTGTTCTATTATTTTGATGAAACCGGCAGACTTGTCGACATCGGAGATTACGCTGATGGTAATTTTGTAAGCTATCTCAATAATTTTGACGTGACAGGTGTTGATTATATTCCTCCGTCAGACCGTACCGACAGTATGTACTATGATGTACATTTAGGTGCAGATGTAAACAGGACTCAGCGCGGCGAATATTTCGGTGAAATGGACAGTAACGGTTTACCGAACGGCTATGGATATTTAAGACTTTTCAACGACTATACCTGGAATGGCGGCAGCGGTGAACAGGTTGTGCAGTATCTTGGAGAATGGAAAGACGGCGAGTGCGACGGACTTGTTATGTGGTTCGAAGATACGGTAAACACATTACCCGACAAAACACAGACATCTAACAGAAAAGCAGTAGGCAGCGTTCATATGGGCAGATTCTGCGATGAACGTGTTCTTTACACCACTATCAATACAAATCCTCCCGAACCAACTGACGGACTTACCGTTGAAACAGAGTATTTCTTAAAGGAAGAACTGGATTTTGTGGAATATGTAAATGTTCCGTCAAACTATCAGCTTTGCGATGATGGATTATACCGTACATTATCCGAGAAAAAGGAATATTATTATAACAACGGCAAATACGGCTACAGCACCAAAACCTGCGTCGTTATCCCTGAGGATATGCAATATGCTCTTGATAACGATAAGTACGTCCTTGTAAACAGGGAGGAAGGCGAATATTGCAACTTTGACGCTGATGGCAATGTTACTGACTACGGTATTTTCACTCCCTACGGATGGCAATCTACCAAGCCTGTAAAGGACAATACCGAGCTGAAAAACGGGTTAACAGTCGTTGGTGTAATTGCAGTTGTCGGACTTTCCGTATACATCGGACAGAAAATGACAGTAAATGAAGACAGCGATTCCTTTAAAAATTCAAGCGCAGGTCAGTACCTGGCTAACAGAAGAGCAGAAATTTCAGTTCAGACGGAAAGACAGAACAAATTTGATGAACTTATTGATAAAGCAGAAGAAGCAGCAGAATCCGGTGATTTTGATAAAGTTGATGAGCTTTTAACCGAGGCTAGCGACTACCATGATATTCACTGGTTTTAAAAAACAACAGAAGTGAACTCAGGTTTCACTCCAGTTTAAAAAAATTACGCTCACAGCTTTGCAGCTGTGAGCGTTTTTGTTTAAGCAATTCTGCAGACGGTTCAGGATTATGAAGACATAACCTTGACTCAATTCAGAAGTGCTGTGGTCGATGCATAGAGGAACTACTCGTTACTTAAAGTGTCCTAAATGCAGCAAACGCACTTGGTGCAAAAAAGTATTGAAGAAGTAAATTCCAATTTGTTGAACAGAGTAGCTACAATACTTTTGGTCGCTTTTACCCCTGTTTACGCACCTTATTGCCCGTCTTTCGCAGAAAACACTCAGAGAAATCTGGGTGTTTTTTATTTTTCCCGAAATAGTGATTATTGCTTTTTAAAAAGAAATATGTTAGAATTAGTCCGTTAAAAAATAATACGGGGAGAGAGATATGAAAAAGATTTCAGGATTATCGGTAGCGGTTGCTTTTTTTATGCTTCTTACAGGATGCGCAGGGCGTGTTTCGGAAAACGATTATGATATTCTTATGAATTTCATCGGAGAAAATACCCTTATAGAAAACATCGAAAAAAAGGATATAATTGGTGCGGGCGAGGGCGAAAAGATTACCTATTGTTTTTCGGGAAGCATCGACGGCGAAAAGAGGGATTTCACACTGAAAGAAATCATCCCCTCTGAAGACTTCCGTGTTTACGAGGTAAATGATGTAACCGATGATGATAACGAAACAGAAATTATTCAGATAAAACTCAGTTCAGACAAAACGACAGAACAATATTATTCTCTCAACGGCTATGGCGAGAAGAATATGGCGTTTATGATTTCCGAAGCGGGTCTTGATGAAAATAAAGCACTTTATACAGCCTATCATCTGATGAGGCTGAAAGCAGGGTTTATCGCAGAGTATGAATTCCTTTCGGATGACGGTTCGGAAATTGTATTCATAAGCGAAAACAAAAACCGCTATACAGTGTCATATTATGATGATGTGAATGTAAAAACAATAACGGATGAAGAAGGAAACTGTCTTTATAAAGCCGTTGAAAAAGAATGAGTTTACAAAGAATCCCCCTCAGATTTTCTGAGGGGGATCTGTCATATATACTCACATCTTAAAAAGAAATTTTCTTTTTTAAGGCATCTGAGGAGTTGAATAATCGAGTTCATTTCCTTCTCCGTCATACCACTTTTCGCTGATGACATTTCCGTCAGCGTCGTTTTCATAAACACCTACCGATGCAATTCCCGCAGGGGTTGATGTTGTAAGTTTACAGAGGTATCCGTTTTCGTCATATTCATATTCGTTTGTTGCTATGAGTTCATCCGAACCTGTATAGCTGTCTTCTCTGATAAGTCTGTTGTCGTCAGAGAATGTGCTTACCGAATAAACAGAAACCTTTCCGTCTTCGCCGTATGCTGTATCCTTTATGCAGTTTCCGTTCTTGTCGTATTCAAATGTCATGCGTGAAGAAACTGTGCCGTCTGCCTGGTAAGAAGCGGATTCTGTAATATTGCCGTCTTTATCATAAGCCCAGATGTCGTAAACGCTGAGTGTTCCGTCACCATTATAATATGAGATTTTTGTGTTGAAGCCGTTTTCGTCATATTCATAAGTCTGATATGAACCGACTGTCTTGTCGGGGTTGTAATATGTCCACTGAACGAGATTTCCGTTTTTGTCATAGGAATTTGTTTCATAAGAACCATCGTCATAAGTGAAAACAGTTTCTTCTATAACATCTGGCCCTTTGTTTTCTGTTATCTGGTTTTCTTCGCCTACAACTACTGCGGTAGGGTTATCAGCACCGCCGATAACTTCAGTTTCTTTTGCTGTGCATCCTGAAAGCATTGTGAGTGCTACAAGACCTGCGATTAAAAATTTGATTTTTTTCATTTTTTCTTACTCCTTTATTTCAAACTGCAATTATTTTAACACTTTTTTAATAATTTGTCAATAGTTTTTCTAAAAAATCACAAAAGGGTATCAGATTTATTTCTGATACCCTTATTTTTTTCTGTGCTACTCTGAAGTGTTTCTTCTTTTTTCTGAAATATATCCGCCTATATCTATGCTTTTGTTTTCATAATCTTTTCCGCTTAAAAATACATTTATCATATCGCCCTTTTTTATCAGCGAGGGATTGTCAATCGAAAAAGGCTTGTTTTTTATGAAAAATTCTTCTCCCGACGGATTTCTTCCCGAAACCATAATCTCGCAGGAGAATTTTCCCTTTCCGCTTTCTGTAATGACAAAATGGTCGATTACTCCCTTAACGCATATTCTGTTTTTCTTTTCAGACTCTCTTATGGCTTTTTTTCTTTCGCTCAAAATATAAAGAATGGGTGCCACAACAAAAACAAGACCTATAATCATCATATAAAGACTATCGTCTATATATTTCTTTCCGGTTAATGTAAGGTATAAAAAGGATATGAAAACAGCAAGTCCCGCTAAAACTATCAAACACAGGATAAACAACGCTATAATCTTGTCGGGTGTGAGAGTTTTATTTTCTTCAACCCTGTATCCTTTTGCATATTTCTTTTCAAAAATATCATAGTTCTTCATTCTGATTTCTTCGGTTTCATCTTCAGACAAAGAATAATAGGTTTCGATTACACATTTATTGCTTTCATCATTTCTGCTTATATACCCACGGCATATTTTTCCTCGTTCTGTTCCTAAACCATACCAGCCCTTACATTCGCCGTAAACCTTTCTGCCGTCTTCCGAAAAACAGATTACTCTGTAAATACAAGGAGAGATATATCCCGAAGGTTTTTTCGATGACAAAACTATATCGTCGATTATACAGACACAGGGCTCTCCCGTTATGAGAAGGATATTTTTTGAAAAGTCCCTGAAAGTAAAAATGAGAATAACGATATCTGCTATCGTCATAATAACAGAAACCACCAGATTTATGTAATAATCTTCAGAACTGCCCACTTCGGAAAGCAGACGATTTACCGATATGATATTCATAGTAATAGAAAGAAGTGCCAGAAAAAGACTTCTGAAAACTCTGAAAAGTCTTATCCATTTTATCATTTTCATATCCTGTTTTCCCCTTTGTCAGATACTTTTATAATTATACTCTCACTATAAAATTTTGTAAAGAAAGATTTATAAAAGTTTTCTTTTGATGAAATTGCAACTAAAAAAGGATACCCGAGCGAAAACTCAGGTATCCTTATTTTCTATATTGCTATGAAAAGGAGTTTATTTTTTATCATTACATCCACAGCCCGACTTTTTCTTCGCGCATTCTTTTGCATAGGGGCAACCTATACATTTCTGTCCGCTTTTTTTGGCACGGTAAAGATAGAATATTATTCCGCCGACAATAGCTATTAAGATAACGATAACAATAATATTTTCCATAATAAAATCCTTTAATTTTTAAGTGCGTATTCTTCTTTGAGTTTTCTGTTTGTGTTTGCGATGATAAAACCTATAATTCCTGCCATAACGAGAACTGCGATAAGTCCTGCTACTGCGGCCTTTACATTAAGAGGATCGCCTACAATGAGTGAACCTATTGTATAGATAAGGTATGAAACTGTATAGCCTGTTGCGAGCTGAAGACCTATTCCGCCCCAGAGCCATTTAGGACTCTTCATTTCTGAATTCATAGCGCCTATTGCCGCAAAGCATGGAGGTGAGAAAAGGTTGAACATAAGATAAGCGAGTGCTGCTACCTTTGTTATTGCCATAACGCCTGCAACTTCTGCGCCTGCGCCTTCCATAAGAACGAGTTCTTCTGTGTCGATAAGATTTTCAAGTCCTACAAAGCATACTGCGAGAGTTCCGACAACATTTTCCTTTGCGATAAAACCTGTTATCGCCGCCGCCGCGAGCTGCCATGAAAGAACGCCGACTATGGGAACGAGAAGATATGCAAAAGGTGATGCTATTGAAGCAAGGATAGACTGGTCTGCTGACTCTGCTACCTTGAAACTCCATGTAAATGTCTGCATAAGCTGAACAACCATATTACAGAGAAGAATGATTGTTGCCGCCTTTACTATGTATGACCATCCACGGCTACACATTGACTTGAATGCGCCGAGGAATGAAGGCATTTTATAATCGGGGAGTTCTATAATAAAGAATGACTTTCTTGCCTTGTATCCTGTGATTTTGTTGATGAGAAGAGCGCCGAGGAAAATAAGCATAATTCCTGCGAAATAAGCGAGGAATGTTACCCAGCCTGCGCCGTCAAAGAATGCGCCCGCGAAAAGTGCGATAACGGGAATTTTCGCTCCGCAAGGCATAAAGGGAGCAAGCATTGCTGTTGCTCTTCTTTCTCTTTCGTTCTTGATAGTTCTACTTGCCATAACGCCCGGAACAGCACATCCTACTGTAATAACAAAAGGAATAACCGATTTTCCCGAAAGACCTACTTTCTTAAAGATAGGGTCAAGAACAACGGCTGCTCTTGACATATATCCGCAGTCTTCCAAAAGCGCTATAAGGAAATACATTACCATAACGAGAGGTAAAAATCCTACAACGGCAACTACACCGCCGATAACACTGTCAACGAGTATTGCAGAGATAAGAGGATTTGCGTTTTCTAAAAGTCCTCCTACAAAACCTTGAAATGATTCGAGGATACCTACTAAAAGGTCAGCAACGGGTGTTCCTACCCATACCTGTGAAATCTGAAAAACGAGGAACATAACGAGTGCGAAAATCGGAATACCGAGCCACTTGTTTGTGAGGATATCGTCTATCTTGTCGCCTATGTTCTTATCTTTTGTTAAGATTTTTCTTTCTTCAACTTCATCGACAATTTTATTTACAAATTCAAAACGCTTCTTGTCTGCTGTTTCAACGGCTGACTTGTCGCTAAAGTCGATATCGCCCTGTGTGTAGGGTGCTGACTGTGATTTGCCTGCCTGATTAACGGCTGTTTCGATAAGTTCTTTAAGACCATTTGATGATGTTGAAACTGTATTGACAACGGGGCAACCGAGTTTTGCTGACAAAGCTGTCGCATCGATATTTGTTTCTTTCTTTTCGTTTATGTCGCTTTTGTTGAGCGCTACTACCATAGGAATGCCAAGCTCTGAAAGCTGTGTTGTGAAGAAAAGGCTTCGGCTTAAATTTGTAGCGTCAACTATATTGATGATTACATCGGGATTTTCTTCTTTGACATAAGCGCTTGTGATACTTTCTTCACTTGTGAAAGGTGACATTGAATAAGCGCCGGGAAGGTCGACAGCTAAAATCTGTTCATTGCCTGAGTATGCTTTTTTTATAAGATGTTCCTTCTTATCGACAGTAACGCCAGCCCAGTTTCCTACCTTTTCATTACTACCCGTAAGGGCGTTATACATTGTTGTCTTTCCTGAGTTTGGGTTACCCGTAAGGGCGATTCTCATAAATCTTCCTCCTTATTATATTTACACAAAATCTTTTCAGATATTTTAAACTTTTTGGTTAGCATAGACTAACTCGGTTTTGAAAATAATCGGCAGATTCCTCTGCCCTTTTTTCATCAGACGATAATTGCCTCGGCGAGCTGATTGTCTATGCTGTATCTTGCATCCTTTACAGAAACTGTGCAACCGCCTTTGCGGTGTGTTACAACAGTTATCTTTTCGCCGTCATAACAGCCGAGTGAGAATAAGAACGCATTGAGTTCTTCATCGTCAGTATTTATCGATTTGATGATATATTCTTTTCCCTCGATAGCCTCTCTCAGATTCATATCTATTCCACCATATACCTGATTATGATTATGTTTGAATTAGCACACGCTAACTCTTTACCATATTGCATTATATACCCCTTTTCAGAGTTTGTCAAGCGTTTTTTGGAAAAATTTTTCGATTTTTTTAAAAAATCCCTTGTTTTCGGGGAATTTTTTGTTTCAGACCTGTTTACTGTCCGTAAATTTTCTCTGAACTGCCCTTTTTCGAGGATTTTTTTCCGACAAAACGGAAAAACGATGTGGTATTATGATGTTACCCCATCATCTTTACCCATCAGAACAAAAATTTCTTTTCATTATATTTTATCATTTGTTTTTCATCCTCTGATTTTTATAAAAAATTCAGACAAAAAACATCATCTTACCACATCATCAAAGGGGTGAAAAAGTCCTTGAAATATCAGGGTGTTTTTCGGGACAGTAAAGGGAAAGGATTGCGGAAATACGCGGTTTGTTCTGATTATACTTCCTTTTTTAAAGGACGAAAAACAAGGCTTTTTCAGAGGGCAGAAAACGGGACTTTAAGGGTATTATAAAACAGCGGAAATATGATGATAAAATCGGCTTTAAAACGGGTTAAAATTCCCTTGCAATATAACTTATTTTATGCTATAATTAGTTTGAATAGGATTATACCTTTAAAATGGGGTTAAATATCCAAATCTGAAAAGCACTAAATCGGGTGCATGAAAGGACAAGAAAATGCAGTATGAAAAATCCTGCGGTGCGATAGTCTACCGCAAATTTCACGGCAACACAGAAATCCTGCTGATAAAGCATGTAAACAGCGGGCATTGGTCTTTCCCTAAAGGACATGTTGAAGAAGGCGAAACCGAAGAAGAAACAGCGCTTCGCGAGGTTAAAGAAGAAACAGGAATTGACATTTTAGTCGACACCTCTTTCAGAGAAACCGTTCAGTATTATCCCAGAAAGGATACACAGAAGATAGTTGTTTATTTCCTCGGAAAAGCAAGAAACTACGATTTTGTTCCGCAGGAAGAAGAAATCGCGGCTATCAAATGGGTTGAAATCGGCAACGCTGCCGCTATGCTCACCTATGAAAACGATAAAACCATAGTTGCCAAGGCAAAGGTTGAAATCAAAAACAAAATATGATTTTAAAAGGCAGCCGTAACACCTTTTCGGGCTGCCTTGCCTTTTACAATCTGTAATAAGAAAGTCATTTTAAACAGGGGCGGTTTTCCCCTTAAAACAGGCTTTTCTGCCGTTTTCATTGTTGAAAACTATGATTTTTGGGGTAGTTTTCAACTGTTTCAACAGGTTTTCAACAATTTTTAATAACAAATTTTCCGTTTTACAAGGAGAGTAAATATGGATAATCTTAATTTTGATGTCGTTATAGCAGGCGCAGGCGCGGGGGGACTTTATACAGCAATAAACCTCCCCTCATCGCTTAATATCCTCATTTTATCAAAGAAAGAACTTACCTTATGCAACTCCTCTCTCGCGCAGGGGGGAATTGCCGCTGTCTATAACCCCACTGATGACGACACAACACAACTTCACACCAACGATACCCTTATAGCAGGGGGTTTCAGAAACAACACAGAAACCGTTAAAATTCTCGTTAACAGTGCTGCGGATGAGATTGACAAAATCATCTCTTACGGGGTTGACTTTGACAAAAACCCCGACGGTTCTTTACACAGAACCTTAGAGGGTGGACACTGCAGAAACAGAATTTTTCATCACAAAGATTCAACGGGCGCAGAACTTGTCAACAAGCTTTCAGCGAAAGTAAAGACTCTTTCGAATGTAACCCTTTGGGAAAACGCCGTTGTTTCTGATATAAAAGAAACCGAAACGGGCTTTTCTTTCGATATTTTAAAGGGTGACGAAAGAGTAAATGTTGCCTCACATTTCGCAGTTTTAGCAACGGGCGGAATAGGCAGAGTTTATGAATACACAACAAACTCCGCTATCTCAACGGGTGACGGAATTGCTATGGCTTACAGAATGGGCGCTACTATACAGAACCTTAAACTCATTCAGTTCCACCCCACAGCGTTCAACGATTTCTCACAGAGAGAATGTTTCCTTTTATCAGAATCACTTCGTGGTGAGGGCGCATATCTTCTTAACTGCAATATGGAAAGATTTATGCATAGATATGACGACAGATTAGAACTTGCACCCCGTGATGTTGTTTCACATTCTATCATTGAAGAAAGCAGAAAAACAGGCTCTAAAAAGTTCTTCCTCGATATATCATATCAGGACGCTGAAGAGGTTAAAGCGAGATTTCCTATGATATATAAAAATCTTCTCGAAAACGGCTATGATTTAACTAAAGAGCCTATCCCCGTTTATCCCTGTCAGCATTATTTAATGGGCGGAATAGATGTCGATAAATTCGGCAGAACATCAATTTCAAACCTTTATGCAGTCGGTGAATGTTCACACACAGGCGTTCACGGAAACAACCGTCTTGCAAGTAATTCGCTTTTGGAAGCGCTCGTTTTCTCTAACAGAGTTGCAAAGGATGTCAAGGAAAAAATGGGTGATGTCCCCGAAGAATTTACCCATTATGAATTCACACGAAAAACAGACGGCGAAGAACTTCCCACAGGGCTCAGAACAGAAATCAGACACATAATGCAGTCTACTTATTTTGTTATCCCCGAAAGCAAAGAGGCTTTGCTTAAAGGCTTTGAAAGAGTTAAGGAAATAAAGGGCATACTTGATAAAGAAACATTCTCTTTAACAAGAGATTATATCGAGGCAAGGTCGCTCGCTACTATCGCTTATATCATTTTAAAAGAAGTTATTTAAGAAAGGACTTTTAAGATTATGAACCTCCCACAGAATTATATTGATGATATTATCATAACAGCCTTAAAAGAGGACATAAACTATATTGATGTCACAACAGATTATCTTATAGACGACAACAGCGTTTCAGAGGCTTATTATGTCGCCAAGGATGACGGCGTTTTATGCGGAATTGATATTGCAAAGAGAGTATTTATGCTCCTTGATGACAGCATCGTTTTTGAAACAAAAATCAAAGACGGCGAAAAGGTTAAAAAGGGCGATATCATAGCAGAAATGAAAGGCTCTACAAAGACACTCCTCAAAGGCGAAAGAACAGCTTTAAACCTTTTACAGCATCTTTCAGGGATAGCATCTGCTACTAACCGCTGTGTTGAAAAGGTTAAGGGCACAAGAGCGCAGATTACAGACACAAGAAAAACGCTCCCCGGTCTTCGTGCTTTACAGAAATACGCTGTAACAGTAGGTGGCGGAAAAAATCACCGCTTTAACCTTTCTGACGGCGCTATGCTTAAAGATAACCACATCGACGCAGGTGGCGGAATCCCTGCGACTATATCAAAACTTCGCAGTAAAATCGGTCATATGGTTAAGATAGAAGTTGAGGTAAGAAACCTTTCTGAACTTAAAGACGCTATCTGCGCTGGCGCTGACATCATAATGCTCGATAATATGTCTTATGACGAAATGCGTGAGGCAGTTAAGATAAACGACGGCAGACGCCTTTTGGAAGCGAGCGGAAATGTTACCGAAGAAAACATAAGAGATGTTGCCGAAACAGGCGTTGACATTATTTCTTTAGGCGCTCTGACACACTCTGTAAAGTGCTTTGATATTTCAATGAAAATCAGAAAATAGTTAAGGAGTTTTTTATGAACTATTCCTCTCTCCGTGAAAAATATCCCGAATTTTTGTTTAAGTCGTATTCAATAGAAGAAAGCGAAACAGAGATAAAGGTTTCTTATAATTTTGAAACGCTTTCTTTATGTGAGTTTTCTCCTTTCTGGATATTTAAAAAGCCCGCGGGAAAATCATTTGAAGGCAATAAAATTTTAGAAAAACTCATCTTCTCTCTCGGTATGGTTGAACTCGTTTCTTACTGGAAAGCGACTTGTTCCCCTACTGTAAAAATTCTTTGCGGAAGTGTTTCAGAGCACGAAGCAGAATGGTTCAAAAAGCTCTATTTTAAAGGGCTCGGCGAGTTTTTCTATATAAATAAAATAGATGCTGACGCATCGGATTTTATGAATATTGTTTCTATGGGAGAGGCTATAATCCCGAAAGGAGAAAAGGTTTCGGGGAATAAAAATTTAATATCCATCGGTGGCGGAAAAGACAGCGTTGTTTCACTTGAAACACTCTCTTCTCTCAAAGAAGATAACTTCTGCTACATCATAAATCCCGATGAGGCAACAAAAGCAACCGCTAAAATGGGCGGATATAAAGACGATAAAATCATCGCCGTTAAAAGAGGGCTTGACAGAAAAATAGTGGATTTAAACTCACAGGGTTTTTTAAACGGACACACTCCCTTTTCTGCGATAGTTGCGTTTTCATCGGTTATTTCGGCATATCTATGGGGCATTAAAAATGTCGTTCTTTCAAACGAAAACAGCGCTAACGAAAGCACAGTAAAGGGAACTGATGTAAATCATCAGTATTCAAAAAGCTTTGAATTCGAGTGTGATTTCAGGTCTTTCGAAGAAAAATTTATCTCCTCGGGAGTAAATTATTTCAGCCTTTTAAGACCATTATCCGAATTTCAGATAGCAAAATTCTTCTCTGAAAAATGCGAGAATTATCACTCGGTTTTCAGAAGCTGTAACCTCGGCGGAAAGACGGATTCATGGTGTTGCAACTGCCCCAAATGCCTTTTTATAACGATTATTTTGGCGCCGTTTTTATCCCATGATGAGATAAAAGAAATCTTCGGCGAAAATCTTCTTACAAAAGAAAAAATGCTCTCTGACTATGATAAATTATTGGGGCTTTCTCCCGAAAAGCCTTTTGAATGCGTCGGAATGAGAAGCGAGGTTATACTCGCATCTTACCTTACTCTTAAAAAATATCAGGAAGAAAGAAAGGCGCTCCCCGTTCTGATTTCGCATTTTTCTGAAATTATGGATGAGAATTACGACACAGAGAGAGAGTATAAGAAAACGATTTCACAGTTTAACGAAAACAACAATCTTTCCCCTGATTTTGAGAAAATTCTAAGAGAAAAATTCTCTCTTTAAAGAGGTTTTTTAATATGTTATCACTTTTAAAATCACTCACAGAAAACAAATCCGTTGCGATTTTAGGGTTTGGAAGAGAAGGGCGTTCTACCTATAAAACCCTCGTAAAATCGGGCAGTAACGCAGATATTACCATCCTCGATAAATTCGATTTCGAGGATAAAAAAGACTTTCCCGTTTCTATAATAACGGGCGAAAACTATATGGATAATCTCTCGCGGTTTGACCTTATTTTCAAAAGCCCCGGCGTTGTTATTTCAGCGGATGTTCCCCGTGAAAAAATAACTTCGCAGACGGAAATTTTCCTTAAAAAATACAAAAATCAGGTAATAGGAATTACGGGAACAAAGGGCAAAAGCACAACTACAACCCTTATTCACCATATCCTTAAAGAAAAAAGAGGGAACGCGATTCTTGTCGGAAATATCGGCATCCCCGCTTTTGACAGAATAGATGAAATTGATGAAAATTCGGTTATCGTCTACGAACTTTCCTGCCATCAGCTTGAGTTTGCGTCGGTTTCTCCGCATATCGCGATACTTTTAAACCTCTTCCCCGAGCATCTGGACCATTACGGAACGATAGAAAATTACTACAACGCAAAGCGGAATATCTATCTTCATCAGGGCGAAAACGATATGCTTTTTGTTATGAAAAGGTATCAGCCCCAGGGGATAAAATCACAGATAATTTCGGTTTCGGATATGGGCGCAGACATAACTTTTTCGCATGAAGCACTCACTTTCAAGGGCGAAAAAACGCCTATTAAAAGAAGCGAATTTTCGCTTATAGGCGACCATAATCTTTACAATATTTCCGTTGCCTATGGCGTTTGCAGGACTTTAGGCATCTCCCCCGACGATATAATTTCTGCCGTTAAGACCTATAAATCGCTCCCTCATAGATTAGAGGTTTTCCTTAAAAAAGACGGTGTCCGTTATATCGACGATTCTATCTCAACTGCCTGCGAAACGACAATTCAGGGTGTTTTATCTATAGGCGATGTCGGTGTTTTAATCCTCGGCGGAATGGACAGAGGAATTGACTATGCTCCCCTCATTGAGTTTTTAAGAACGCAGAAAGTTCCGAATGTTATATGTATGTATGATAGCGGAAAGCGAATTTTTGAGGAAGCGAAAGAAATCGAGGGAACAAATCTCGTTCTCGTTTCAGACCTCAAAGAAGCCTGCGATACGGCGAAAAAGCTCGTAAAATCGGGGTCATCCTGCCTTCTCTCCCCCGCTTCTGCAAGTTATGGAAACTTCAAGAACTTTGAAGAACGCGGAGAAAAGTTTAAGGAATACATCAGAGGATAAAAGAAAAGGACAGCTTAAAAAGCTGTCTTTTTTGTTTTGTCGGTTAGTCTCAAAACAAATTATGAAACAATATGGTCTGTGCGGTCACGCACTGTTCCACGTGGAACAGTTGACTTTCAAAAAGAAAGATGATATAATTTAGCCACAGACATAAGCCCATTGTAAGTAAAGGAGAGATGAAAATGAAGAAATTTATGACAATACTTGCTATCCTTACGATGATTTTTATGATGACTGCTTGTGAAAACGCAGTAGTAAACAAAACAACTATCCCCTCTACAAAAGTCAGCGAAACAATCTTGCCCGATGGTTCAAAAACAGAAAAAATAAACAGAGGCGACGGTTATTACTATATAGACGAATACGACCCCGACGGAAATCAGATAAAATCAAGTTGCTATACCGATGAGGGAATACTCGATTTTTACTCTACAGCCGAATATGATTCAAACGGAAACAGCATAAAAGTAAGTACATACAATGCCGATGGAACGCTTAAATTTTACCATACATCTGAATATGATTCAGACGGAAATAAGATAAAGGACAGCGAATATAACGCTGACGGAACTCTTCAGGTTATTTTCGAATACGATTCAGAGGGAAACCATATAAAAACAAGTGAATATAATCCCGACGGAACACTTATAGAATAAACCAAAACCCCCGAAAAATCGGGGGGTTTTTCTATTATCAAGAGTGTATTTTAAGTCTGTTCCCAACATCATCATAAAACGAAAAGATCGTGCTTTATGCAAGGCAAACAACCGCGGAGCCCGCGGTGGTAGATTAAACCTACTAAAACGAAAAACAGGCGAGATTTTAAAGTGGGCTTTTCTTTATCTTCCCTGCATCACGAGGATATTTCTTCGGCGTTTCTTTTACCTTTTCTATAACGATAAGTCTGCGGTTGTCGCCCGAGGGGAGAGAATAGTTCCACGTGGAACATATCTTTCCGCCGAGGATTTCTACCGCCTTTTCAGCGTCCTCTGCGTTTTCGTTAGGGCCTTTGAGCGCTAAAAACTTTCCGCCGACTTTAACAAACGGCAGACAGTATTCACACAAAACGGGCAGAGGCGCTACCGCTCTCGCTGTCGCTATATCGAATTTCTCACGAAGGTCGGGATTTTTTCCGCCGTCTTCTGCTCTCGAATGGATACAATCGGCTGAAAGTTCAAGAGTATCTGAAACCTCGGAGAGAAAGTTTATTCTTTTATTGAGGCCATCGAGCAGGGTTATCTCTATATCATCACGATAAATTTTCATCGGAATAGCAGGAAAACCTGCGCCCGTTCCGACATCTATCAGAGTTGTTCCACGTGGAACATCAACCTTTGTCAGCGGAAGAACGCTGTCTAAAAAGTGTTTTTCGGCTATTCCCTCATCGTCCGTAATGGCGGTGAGGTTTATTTTTTCGTTCCATTCCAAGAGCATTTCTGCGTAGGTTTTAAACTTTTCAATCTGAATATCAGAAAGAGTAAGATTCTCTTTTGCAAAGATTTCACGGAGTTTAGTTTTCATTTCTGTTTCCCCCTGATAACCACACTAAAAGTACCGAAATATCAGCAGGTGAAACGCCCGAGATTCTTCCCGCCTGAGCAACGCTCATAGGTTTAACCTTATTGAGTTTTTCTATCGCTTCAAGGCGAAGTCCCCTTATCTGCGAATAGTCAAGGTCTTCGGGAAGCGCTTTCTTCTCGAGTTTTCTCATCTGTTCAATCTGTTCGTTCTGCTTTGCGATATAGCCGTCGTACTTTATTTTGAGTTCAACCTGTTCCTTTATTTCATAGGGGAGTTCTTCTCTCTTCTTGTCAAACGGCGCAAAATCGGCATAAAACATCTGTGGGCGACGGATAAGGTCTGAAAGGCGGACGCCCGTTGTTATAGGCGATGTTCCGCGTGAAACCAAAAGTTCATTCAGTTCATCAGAGGGGCGGATTGTCGTTTTCGTAACTCTGTAAAGTTCCTCTTTAATCATCTCTTCTTTTTTAAGGAAGTCCGCATAGCGTTCATCAGAAATAAGACCTATTTCGTGACCTATCTCTGTAAGTCTTTCATCGGCGTTATCCTGACGAAGAACAAGGCGGTATTCGCTTCGTGATGTCATCATTCGGTAAGGGTCAGAACATCCCTTTGTAACGAGGTCGTCGATGAGTGTTCCGATATAGGAAGACGCTCTGTCGAGAGTTATCATTTCTTCGCCCTTTATCAGTTTAACGGCGTTGATACCTGCTATAAGGCCCTGTGCGGCGGCTTCTTCATAGCCTGATGTTCCGTTGAACTGTCCTGCACCGAAAAGTCCCTTAACGGCTTTCATTTCGAGTGTGTGACGCATAGCGAGAGGGTCAACGCAGTCGTATTCGATAGCATAAGCAGGACGCATAATCTCTACATTTTCAAGACCCTTAATTGTGCGTAAGAATTTAAGCTGAACATCCTCGGGGAGCGATGACGACATCCCCTGAAGATAGTATTCGTCGGTGTCAAGCCCCATCGGTTCGATGAAAAGTTGGTGACGGGGTTTCTCTGAAAAGCGGACAATTTTGTCCTCGATGGAAGGACAGTAGCGAGGGCCTACTCCCTCAATCTTTCCGCTGTAAAGTGGGCTTCTGTGTAAATTTTCTAAAATCACTCTGTGTGTTTCATCGTTTGTATATGCTATGTAGCAGGAGACTTTGTTCTCAAGTCCTTCTCTGTTTGTTTCAAAAGAGAAAGGCTGAATGTTGCTGTCACCCTCCTGTTTTTCGAGGATTTCGAAGTTTATGCTTCTTTTATGGACTCTTGCGGGTGTTCCCGTTTTAAATCTTCTCATCGGAAGTCCCAATGCCTTAAGGCTTTCTGTAAGGCGAACGGGAGCAATGACATTATCCGCACCGCTCTCGTAAGAAGTTTCGCCGATGTGGATAAGTCCGCGAAGATATGTCCCTGTGGCGAGGACAACCGCACCGACCTTATAAACCGCGCCGAGTTTTGTTACAACCTCTGTCACCCTGCCGTTTTCGGCTCTGACCTCTGTTATTTCGGCTTGTTTTATGTCGAGAAGAGGGGTATCCTCACAGATTTTTTTCATATAGGAATGGTATTTCATTCTATCCGCCTGAACGCGAAGGCTATGAACAGCAGGACCTTTTCCTGCGTTGAGCATTCTGCTCTGAATAAAGCAGGCGTCGGCCGCCCTGCCCATTTCTCCGCCCAAAGCATCGATTTCACGGACAAGGTGACCCTTTGCAGTTCCGCCGATTGATGGGTTGCAGGGCATATTTGCGATTGTATCGAGAGATATAGTGAAGAGTGCGGTTTTACAGCCAAGGCGCGCCGCAGCGAGTGCCGCTTCGACACCCGCGTGTCCTGCACCGACTATTGCTATATCGTAGTTTTCCATTTCATAGTTCATAAAAATTCTCTTTTCTTAAAGATAATTCCACGGAGCCCGTGGAGGCGTATCGCTTTGGAGTTTGTTTTTGAAATAAAATTTATGGCTCGGTGACGAAAAAATCAACGCATAAACTAAACAAAACCCACACTGAAATCATACTAATGAGCACAGCAGATAAAAGGTTCGTGGTCGCTTTCTTGCACTAATATCGGTAACGGGCTACTCTGCCGTTGCGAATGGCAAGAGAATTACCGCGAGCGCATGAGCGAGCGTAGGCTCTCCGCCCAGGAGCCGTGTTTTGCCTTCTTTTTCACGGAGAAAAAAGAAGGTCGCACTCCGCAGAGTGCGAAACACTCTTGCTGAAATCGAGTTTAACGACGCAGAAAGTGCAAGATTTTTTGTTTTCATTCTGTAAAGCGAAAAGACATCGTTTACCGAAAACGAAAAAGATTGCTTCCATAAAACGAAAAGACGCGGTTTACCGAAAACGAAAAAGATTGTGCTTTATGCAAGGCAAACGACCACGGAGCCCGTGGAGGCATATTTTAAAAACGAAAAAGATTGCTTCCATAAAACGAAAAGACATGGTTTATTTCAAGGCAAACGAGCGAAGGAATACACAGGTATTTCGAGTGAGTTTAACGAAGAAATAAGCCGTGGATTTGGCGTTTTATTTCCCTACGCAGAAGTGGGAGAAGACCTCATCTACCACTGCCTCTGTTACCCTTTCGCCCGAGAGTTCTAAAACGGCTGAAAGTGCTTCGTCGAGAACGACTGTCAGTGCATCAAAAGTTTCACCCATCGAAACAAGTGAAACCGCTTCCGAAATTGACAAAAGTGCCTTATCTACGCAGTTTTTCTGTCTTTCGTTTGCTATCATCCCCGAGGAATAATCGATAGCGCCGAAAGAAAAAGTATCGCTTATTTTCTGTTCTAAGTTTTCCATTCCCTCGCCCGTTTTCGCAGAGATTGAAACGGATTTCCCCAGAATATTTTCTATCTTTTCTATGTCGATTTCATTACCCTTTTCGCATTTGTTTATAATGGGAATTACTTTCTTTCCCTCAAGTTTTTCAATGATTTTTTCGTCCTCGTCGGAGAGTTTTTCGGATGAATCAAAAACCGCTAAAACAAGGTCGGCTTCAGAAAGTTTTTTAATAGAGCGTTCTACGCCGATACTTTCGACAACATCGCCCGTTTCACGAATACCCGCTGTGTCTGAAAGTTTAAGTAAAATATCGCCTATCATAGCGGTTTCTTCGACGATATCCCTTGTTGTTCCCTCGATGTCTGTAACAATGCTTCTGTCAAATCCCAAAAGTCTGTTCATCAAAGTCGACTTTCCTACATTTGCCCTGCCGACAATCGCTGTATCAATTCCGTTTCTTATAACCCTGCCGTTGTCATAGGTTTTTGAAAGCGACAGAAGTTCTTCGTGGATATTACAAAGTGTCGAAGAAAGTTCTTCGGGGGTAAGTTCCGCTATATCCTCTTCGGGATAATCAACCCAGGCAGAAAGTTCGCCCAAAATTTTTAAAATCTTATCTTTTACAGAAGAAATTCTTTTATATAAAGCACCCTCTTTTGCCGAAACTGCGGCTTTTCTCGCTTGTTCTCCGCCTGCTGAGATAATGTCTATAACGCTTTCGGCTTCTGTTAGAGAGAGTTTTCCGTTTAAAAATGCGCGCTTTGTAAATTCACCCGCCGCCGCTATTTCACACCCTGCCTTTATGGTTGCAGAAAGAACTTTTTTTGCAACAAAAACACCGCCGTGGCAGGATATTTCAATAACATCCTCGCCTGTATAACTTTTAGGGGCGCGAAATACTGTGAGAACGCCCTCGTCGATTTCTTCGTCACCCATAAAAATCTTTCCGAAAGCGCAGGTATAGCCTTTCATTTCAGAAATTTTCTTTTCGGAAGACACGGGGCGAAAGACCTTTTCAGCAACAGAAAAAGCCTTATCTCCGCTTATTCTTATAACGGCTATTCCGCCCTCTGAAAGTGGCGTTGAAATCGCTGCAACAGTTGACATATTCTTATCCCCTTTTATTCCGTAGAAAAAAATGAGGGTACCGAAAATTGTGGCTCGGTACCCTTACTTTTGTATAGTCTTACACTTAAGCCGACATTCTTAGTCTATAATAATCTTGCCATAAAGTGTTGTTGAATCCATTTCGTCTTCAGGCTTTGGCTTGGGAGTGGGTTTCTTATAATCCTTTTCAAAAGAAGTTTTAAGATCAAGTGCTCTTGCAGGCTGACCGTTTCTTCTTCCGCCGTTTCTCTTGAAACCACCCTTGCGGTCGCCCTTGTCGTTTCTGTAAGGACGGGGGTTATCTGATGAGATAACAACCTTTCTGTAAGGTTCTTCGCCGACTGACTTTGATGAAACGCCTTCTATTTCTGTTATAACAGAATGGATAATTCTTCTTTCATAAGGGTTCATAGGTTCTAAAGCTGCTGTTCTGCCGTTTTTCTTAACAGATGCTGCTATCTTCTTTGCGAGTTCTGAAAGTGTTTCCGCTCTCTTTTCTCTGTATCCACAAGAGTCAACAGTTATTCTGTAATAATCCTTTGTGTTCTTGTTGCAGATTGTTGATGCGAGATACTGT
>JAFXHL010000053.1 GCA_017536405.1 Oscillospiraceae bacterium | reverse complement strand
TCAATAAAAACGCTCGTTCCCTCAGCGCAGGTAAGTGCCGCCATGACAACCGCCTGAGCGTCTGTCGGAAAAGCAGGATATGGCATTGTAAGTATTTTCTTTACAGAGTGTAGTTTATTTGCTTTTATGAACATACTGTCGCCATAAGAATAGACATAGCATCCCATTTCTTCAAAAACGGGAACTATACTGTCGAGGTCGTTACGGCATATATCTGTGAGTCTTATTTCTCCTCCCGTCGAAGCGGCGGCAGACATATATGTAGCGGCGACAATTCTGTCGGGCATTATTGTATGTTCTGCGCCTTTTAAAGAAGAAACTCCTTTTATCGTAACAGTTCCCTCACCCGCACCTGTGATTTTAGCGCCACACTTGTTGAGATAATCTGCAAGGTCGGCTATTTCGGGCTCTCTTGCGGCATTTTTAATCTGTGTTTCTCCGTTTGCAAGAGTTGCGGCAAGTATTATATTTTCTGTTGCACCGACAGACGGAAACGGCAGAATGAGTTTTGTTCCGTAAAGACCTTTTGGTGCTGAAAAATCGAGTGTTCCGAATTTTTCTGTCACTACCGCTCCCATTTTCTTGAGAGAATTTATGTGGATATCAATAGGTCTTGCACCGAGTTCGCATCCGCCGGGAAGAGAAAGGGTACATCTTCCCGTTTTACCTAAAAGTGCCCCGAGAAAAATAATTGACGAGCGCATTTCACACATCAGTTTTTCGGGGATATCATATCGATTTACAGAACTTTTAACTATCGCGGTATTCCCTTCGAGAGAAGAACTGCAACCCAAATGGGTAAGTATCCTCTCTGCTGAATAGACATCGCTTATGACGGGGCAGTTGTGAAGAACAGACTCTCCTTCGGTAAGAACAGTTGATGCAAGAATAGGCAGGGCGCTGTTTTTCGCTCCCCCTACCCTTGTCTCCCCGACAAGCCTGTTACCGCCGTCAACAATAAGGCTCTGCATCAAATCACCTCACACAAGATATTTTTTTATATCTTATGTAAGGCGATAGATTTTGCTACATTGCTGTGAGTGCTGAACAGTTTCTGCAAAGAACTTCGTAAATTCTGTCGTTTGTATCCTTTACATAGAGTTCGGAAGCGTTCTTTGCCATTTTTTCTATTTCTTCGGGATTTTCATAAAGATATTTTATCTTTTCGATTACTTTATCGGAATTGTCAAGCTCTTTCTGTTCATATACAAAAGCCGCGCCTGCATTTCCGAGCACCATAGCGTTATGATACTGATGATTACCCGCAACAACGGGGGACGGGATAAGTATTGATGCTCTGCCTACTGCCTGAATTTCAGAAAGTGTGCTTGCGCCGCTTCGGCAGATGATAACATCCGCAGCAGCCATACAGGTTGCCATATTATCAATATATTCGCTTACACGAAGTCGTTTGTCGCTTATGTCAACTTCTCTTTCGACAAGTGATTTTACAAATGTATCCTTACCCATTCCGCCATAGCCGTGGATATGGTTTATATCTCTCTTTCCGCTGTGCCATTCGATAAGGTCGGCACCGAGTTCGTTTATCTTTCCTGCACCGAGGCTTCCGCCGAAAGAAAGAATACAGAAACTATCATCGAAACCAAGTTCTTTTCTTGCCTCTGCTTTTGTCTTTGTAGAAATTGCAGAACGGACAGGAAGACCTGTAACTGTATAGGTTACATCTTTATCGAGATATTCGAGTGCTTCGGGAACAGTAAGCATAACTTCGTTTACTTTTTTTGAAAGTATCTTTGTTGTTACACCCGGGTATGCGTTCTGTTCATGGATAACTGTCGGGATTTTCATCTGTGCAGCTTTCATAACGATAGGTCCGCTTACATACCCGCCTGTTCCGATAACAAGATCGGGTTTGAATTCATCGATTATCTTTTTTGCTCTGGGGCCTGATGAAATGAGATATGCCCCCGCTTTTATATTTCTTCCGATATTCTTTACAGAAAGTTTTCTCTGAAATCCTTTTACCTTTATTTTTGCAAAGGAATATTCTGTTTTTGAAAGAAGTCTTTCTTCCATACTTCCGGGAGTTCCCGCAAAGAGAAATTCTGCATCGGGATTATGTTTTTTTATAATTTCGGCAATAGCCAAAGCAGGATTGAGATGACCTGCTGTTCCGCCGCCTGCCAAAAGTACTTTTACCATCTGAAATCACCCTTTGTTTTCTGATATGCTTTGTCTTGAAATATTCAGTATTACACCCACTTCGGCAAGTTGCATCATAAGCGCTGTTCCGCCATAACTGAAGAACGGAAGTGAAATACCTGTATTCGGCATTGCGTTTGTTGCAACTGCGATATTGAGAATTGCCTGAAGTCCTATCTGGAATGTTATTCCGACGCAGACAAGCATTCCGAATTTATCGGGTGCTTTTGAGGCAATATAGAATCCTCTGAATATAAATACTATGAAAAGGAAGATTACAACCATTCCGCCGATAAAGCCGAGTTCTTCGCATATAATCGGGAAAATGAAGTCGTTATGGGATTCGGGAAGATAGAGATATTTCTGTCTTGAATTTCCGAGACCAAGCCCGAAAATTCCGCCCGAACCTATTGCTATGAGCGACTGCTGTGTCTGCCAGGTATCTATCGGAGAATTAAAAGGGTCAACCCACGCCTGAATTCTGTTTGTAAAGGTCGAACCGCCTCCGCCGTTCATTGACCTTATATAGAGAAATCCTAAAAGTCCTGTGAGTCCCGCAAGGCCTGTCACAAGAAGATGCCACAATTTAGTTCCGCCGACAAACATAAGAACTACGCCTATGAGTCCTATAAGAAATATACATGAATAATGGGGTTCAAGATATATGAAGAATATAACGGGTAACAGAATCACCATAAAAGGAAGAACACCATAAGTATATTTCGACATTTTCTTATAGTTTATCGCAATCATATATGAGAAAAGAATGATGATTGCAAATTTCATTATTTCGGTAGGCTGGAACTGTGGCAGAGGCCCGATTTTAAGACCGCGTCTGATATCTGTTCCGCCATATGTTTCTCCTATAAAAGGAACAAGCGCTACAAGAACGAAGGAAACGGCGAAAATACCGAATGCCATTATTTTTTTCTGAAAATGATGATAATCGAAGAATGATATAAAAATCATAGCAACAACGCCTGCGATCGCAAAAACAAGCTGTCTCTTGAAATAATAGAAGCCATCGCCTGTTTCATCAAGTGCCAATGCATAACTCGCTGAAAACATCATTACTATTCCCAATGCGAGAAGAACGAGGATTATGAAAAGAAACGAAAGGTCTATTCCGCCTTTTATAATTTTCGGTGTTTCATCTTTTGACTTTCTCTTTATATCGGAATGTCTTTTTCTTGCATCAGACGGATTTGCCATTTTCTTTCCCTCCTCCCGTTTTTTCTGTAAATAAAAATCAGATTACGATATGTGATATATCGTTCATAACGGCTATTACCGAGCCTAAAACTCCTGATAAAAGCCCTACTGCCGAGAAAATTATAACTATTTTGTATTCTCCCCATCCACACATTTCAAAATGGTGGTGTATGGGAGACATCTTGAAAATTCTCTTCTTCGTAAGTTTGAAACTTATTACCTGAAGAACAACCGAAAATGCTTCAAGAACATAAACGAGTGCTACTAAAACGAGAACTATATGAAGACGCATAGTCATTCCCATTACAACAACAGCTCCGCCTAAGAACATCGAGCCTGTATCGCCCATAAAAATCTTTGCGGGATGTAAATTCCAGACTAAAAATCCTATGCAGGCACCCGCTACTGCTATTGCGTATATTTCTGTATAATACTGATTGAGTGCTAATGCTATAAAAGCAAAACAAAGCATTGAAACAACAGTTACCGAGCCGCAGAGACCGTCAATGCCGTCGGTAAGATTCACCGCGTTTACTATGAATGTTATGAAAAGCACCATAATCGGATAATAGAATATTCCGAGATTGAGTTCAAAGAAATAGAAATTTATAGTTGTTGCCTTGTCGCCGAGGAAATAAAGCGCAGCAAGATAACCTGCTGAAATAAGAAACTGAAAAATAAGTTTCTGTTTTGAATTAAGTCCTAAATTTCTTTTCTTTATTGCCTTTATATAGTCATCGACAAAACCTACGAGGCAGAAAAGGAATGTTGCTATAATCCCTGCTAAAAGTTTAAGGAATCCGTTGTTTATTGTTGCACCTTCGCCTACTCCGTTAAGAAATACCGAATATACGATAACTCCGAAAACAACTGCAACGAGAGTTCCTAAAATAAACATAGCACCGCCCATTATGGGAGTTCCCTGTTTTGACTGATGCCAGGTAGGACCCGATTCTCTTATAGTCTGCCCGAAACTGATTTTTTTCATAAAGGGAACAAAAAATTTTCCTGTTACAGCAGAAACGACAAAAGCGATTACCGCAGTAATAAGTATTATCCATACAGGCATTTTAATCTTCCTCCGTATTGTCTTTTTCTTCTCTGCAAAGTTCGTCGATTATATCTTCGAGTTTCATCTCACGACTTCCTTTGAAAAGAACTATATCGTCTTTTTCGAGTTTCTTTTTAAGATATTCAATAAGCATAAGTTTATCAGATGTGCAGCCCGAATGAAGTCCGAGTTCATCTGCCTTAGCGGCTATGAATTTTGCATCGTGTCCATAACAGATGAGTTTGTCTATTCCTGATTTGACAACATATTCCCCTATTTCTTCGTGAAGCTTTCTTGAAACTTCTCCGAGTCCTTTCATATCCGCCAAAACGGCAACTCTTTTTCCGTTTCCGACAGGATGCATATTCTTGAGTGCGTTTATTGCTGATTTCATACTTGAAGGCGACGCCTCATCGCAATCAACAACAAATATTATTCCGTTTATATTATCTACCTTCTGACGAAGCCCTGTTACTTCATATTCAGAAAGTTTTTCCGCTACCTTTTCAGGAGCTATTCCAAGGGTAACACCTACTGTAAAAGCGGCTGCTGCGTTATAGATATTGTGTATGCCATAGCAACTGAGTTTTACTCTGTAACTTTCACCCTTATAGATTATATCAAAAGATGAGTTGACATTTGTTTCGATGTTTACAATATTGACATCAGCGGTCTCATTTTCTACACCATAGGTTATAACAGGTCTGTCTAAAGCCTCTTTTGAAAGAAATTCATCATCAGCATTAAGAATTATCGGAGAATCTGTATCCATCCCGTTAAGAATTTCAAGTTTCGCCTTTAAGATACCTTCCTGAGAGCCGAGATTTTCTATATGAGAAAAACCTATATTTGTTATAACCGCAATTGTAGGTTTTACAACAGAGCTCTGTCTGTTTATCTCACCGAATCTTGTCATTCCGAGTTCAAAAACAGCAGCCTCTGTTTTATCATCAATATCAAAAACAGTATTCACCACAGAAACAGTATTCTGATTTCTGATACTCTCTCCGACAATGGTATTATATTCTGATGAAAGAACGAGATATATCATCTCTTTTGTCGTTGTTTTACCGATACTTCCTGTTACTCCGACAACTTTCGGGGAGAATTTTTTTCTGTAATGTCTTGCGATATCAAAAAGCGCCTTATGAGTATTGTCGACTGTGATGCAAGGCATATTTCCTATCTGGAATTCTGTTATTGCGGCAACCGCCCCGTTTTCTACCGCACGGCGCACGAATCCGTGGCCGTCGCTATCCTGCTCTTTAAGAGCAACAAAAACACAGCCTTCGGTTACTTTTTCAATATCTGTACATACAGAGGTTACTTCCCTTTCAACAGAAATTTCTTTTCCGAGTATGGAAGCGATTTCTGAGAGAGTCATCGCAAGCATAAAAAACTCCTATATTTCCTTTAAAATTTCCGCAACTATTTCGCGTTCGTCAAAATGAATCTTTTCATATCCTTTTAGTATCTGATAATCTTCATGTCCTTTACCTGCAAGAACGATTATATCGCCTTTTTCACCCGTCACGAGTGCGTGTTTTATAGCATCCCTGCGGTTTTCGACAACATCATAAGGAACAGAAGAATCTTTAAGTCCTTCCAAAATATCTTCTATGATAGCGGAAGGTTCTTCGTTTCTTGGATTATCCGATGTTATTATGAGTTTATCTGCGTATTCGGCAGCGGCCTTTGCCATCAAAGGTCTTTTGGTTTTATCCCTGTCTCCGCCACAACCAAAAAGGCAGACAAGTCTGTTTTCGGCAAAAGGTTTAAGCGACGAAAGAATGTTTTTTATTCCGTCGGGACTGTGTGCATAATCGCAGATTACTGTATAATCCTTTCCTGTCGGAATGATTTCACATCTTCCCTTTACTCCCGAAACGGTAGAAAGCGCCGACGAAACCTTTTCTTCGGGGATACGCATTTCAAGACAAGCCGCAGCCGCCTGTAAGGAATTCATTATATTGAATTTTCCTGTCATACCGAGTGAAACAGAAATATTATTTTCTTTTCCTATAAGGTCATAACTGAGTTTATCCTGTGATATTTCGATATTTTCGGCGGTATAATCCGCTTTGCTTTCGAGTGAGCAACTTCTCTTATCACAGGAGATTTCTGAATAGAGTCTTTTTCCGTATTCGTCATCTGTATTGATTATCGCTGTATCACATCTTGAGAAAAGAAGTTTCTTGGCTTTATAGTATTCTTCCATATCGCCGTGATAATCGAGATGGTCCTGAGTAAGATTTGTGAAAACTCCTATTCTGAAATGAGAAGGTCCTATTCTCTGTTGTTCGAGGGCGAATGATGAAACTTCCATAACCGCACAATCGCAACCTGCTTTTACCATACGCGAAAGAAGTTCCATATAATCCTTTGTTAAAGGAGAAGTTTTGTCTGTTTCAAAAACTTCGCCCATTATTTCGTTACGGATTGTTCCGATAAGGCCGACACGATGTCCGCTTTTTGTAAGAACTTCCTTTATGAGAGATGTCATAGTGGTTTTTCCGTTTGTTCCCGTTACACCTATGAGTTTTAGTTTTCTTTCGGGATGGTTATACCAGCTTGCGCATATCTCACCGTATGCTTTTCTTGTATCGTCAACGATAATCTGATTTTCTATTTTAAGGTCCCTTTCTGTTACAACAGCGGCGGCGCCTTTTTCTATTGCTTCCTTAGCAAAATCATGTCCGTCAAAAGTTTTTCCTTTGACGCAGAAAAACAGGATATCCTTTTCGATTTCTTTTGTATTGTCAGTTACCCCGCTTATGTTTATATCGGGCAACGATGTTCTGAATTTATTTTCGAGCAAATCGTGGAGTCGCATTTTTTCGCCACCTTTCTTTTTAACCTGTTCTGTCGTGGATAGCAAAGGTTACTTCAACTACCGTTCCGTTGGGAACTTCGCATCCCTCTGCCCAGTTCTGCATAAGCGCTGTTGCGTCTGCTCTTGATGACGCACCCGACAGTTTTATATTGAGTCCCGCTTCGACAAGTATCTGATTTGCTTCAGATACAGATTTGCCGATAACATTCGGAACTACTGTGTATTCTTCCTTATAATCCTGTTCTGTATAAAGGATTACTGTTCCGCCTCTTGAAATGGTAGAATTTCTCGCAGGTGTCTGACCTACTACATATTCTCCTCCGCCTACTACCTTCACTTTGAGTCCGTCGTTTTCGATTCTGCTCTTTGCAGTGTCAACCGAAAGTCCTGAAACATCCTGAACATAGATAGGCATTCTTGCGTATTCTTCTTCTCTGTATGAGGGAAGGAATCCGAGATAAGGCAGAGCATCCTTGAATGTGTTTGTTACAACAGGAGATGCAACGACACTTCCGTAGTAATCAGCGCCTGTAGGTCTGTCAACCATAACAAGCATTATTATTTCAGGGTCATCGGCGGGAGCAAAACCTACATATGATGAAACATAAAGGTCTTCGCGGTTTTCAGCAAGATTTTCATCCTGTTTTTCTGATGTTCCTGATTTTCCGCCTATGCGGTAGCCCTGTATGTATGAATTTCCGCCACCGTTGTTGTTTACAACACTTTCAAGAACTGTTCTCATATAAGCGGAAGTTTCTTCGCTTATAACCTGTCTTCTTACATTAGGTTCAACTGTTTTTACAACTGTTCCGTTTTCGTCAACGATTTTATCGACAACATAGGGAGTTACTAAATATCCGCCGTTTACCGCAGCTGCGTAGGCTGTAATCATCTGAATGGGAGTTACTTTATTTGTCTGTCCGAATGAACTTGATGCAAGTTCAACGGGACCCATATCTTCAACCTGATAATAAATCGACGACCTTGCTTCGCCGGGAAGGTCTATTCCCGTTCTTCCCGTAAAACCGAACGCTTCATAATAAGCAGAGAATTTTTCTCTTCCGAGTAATTCGCCTATCTGGATAAACGCAGGGTTGCAGGAATTTGTCATCGCAACGGCAAGATTCTGTGAACCGTGGCTGTATTTATTCTGCCAGCAATGGAATTTTACTCCGCTTACATCCATTGTCTGACAATAGAATGTTGATTCTGAATTTATAAGTCTTTCTTCATAAGCGGCGGCACCTGTTATTACCTTGAATACCGAACCGGGATAGTAATACTCGGTTATCGCCTTGTTCTTCCATTGTGATTCTCTTGCTTTTGCATACTCTTCGTCATAAAGAGCAGCTGTTTCGGGATTATTTTTAAGTTCCTCAAGAAGAAGAGCTGTATTTTCATCATAAATTTCTGCGGGATTGTTAAGGTCAAATCCGGGGCAGGTTGCCATAGCGAGAATAGCACCTGTCTTGCAGTTCATAATTATCGCACAGGCTCTGTTTTCAGGGTTGTGCGTCATAACTGCATTGCGGAGTTCTCTTTCTGCGTAATACTGTAAAGTTGTATCAATAGTGAGATAAACCGAGTTTCCGTCCTGTGCATCGAAAACGCGTTCGTATTTATAGGGCATTTCCTGACCTTTTGCATTTCTCGCGGAAATTATTCTTCCGTCAACCCCTGCAAGATAGTTGTCATAATAAGCTTCTAATCCATAAACTCCGTCGCCGTCGCCATTAAGAAAACCTATAACACTTGCGGCAAGTTCGTTCTGGGGATAATATCTTCTTGTTGACTGTTCTGTATAAAGAGAATAGGTTGAAATATCCTGTTCGATAAGGTATTCTGTGAGCTTATCAGCGGCACTTTTTTCTACTCTTGTCGCTACCTTCTGATAATTTGCGCCCGCACCTGTCACTTCGGTCATTCTGATGAATTTTTCTTTATCAACACCGAACATTTCGTTGAGTTTATTTGCAAGCGCTGTTGTCTGTTCGAGAGTGTAATTTCCGTTACGATAAACCGTCGGGTCAAGGATGATGTTGTAAACTGTTGCTGACTGTGCAAGAACTTCGCCGTCTGCGGCATATATAGACCCTCTCTTTGCAGGGATTGCCACGCTTCTGAACTGACTGCTGTTTGCTTTTGCACGATATTCTGTGCTGTTTGTTACAGAGGTTGAAAAAAGATTTATAACT
>JAFXHL010000052.1 GCA_017536405.1 Oscillospiraceae bacterium | reverse complement strand
TAAAATAAAATATTAATTAAAAGGAGAGAAAAAAATGGATAACAATTTCAACAACCCCTATGGCACACCTGAACAGCAGGATTACAGCTATGTTCAGTATGAGCCTGAGAACAACGGCGAAAAGAAAAGCAAAGGCCTTGCTATTGCGTCAATGGTAATCGGTATTGTAATGTTTGTTCTTGGATGCTGTGTTTTTAGTTCTATTGCTATGTATTCATCTATTTATATTATGCTTATTCCAGCTATAATTTCACTCTTGGGTGTAATTCTTGGAATTATGTCTCTCGTTAATAAACTTGGCGGTAAAGGAATGGCTATTGCAGGTATTGTTCTCAATGTCCTTTCATTCTTCTCTTGTTTGATTATGTTTGTTTTTTTGATATTGTTCAATGCATCTCTTGAGAAATCAGGATATACAATGCAGGAGTATGTAGATATCACTAACGATTATGCAAACGGAGAAATTACAGAGGAAGAATATATGGAATTCCTTATGGATGTTGAAGAATCAATGATGGAAGAATCAATGATGGAAGAATCAATGATGGAATAATCAATGGACAAATTTATTTTCAGCAAAGAATCAGGCGGAGTTGAATCAAACCCGCCTGAAACTTTTATAAAAGACACATACGATAACGGTGAAGATGAATGGTATCACGAAATGTATCTTGAATATGAGAAAGAAGAAGAACTGACAAGTTCCAAAAATTCTGTAACTTCTTTCATCACCGGAATAATAAGCCTGGCTATTCCTTATTGCTTTCAGATTTATCTTCCGATATATTCTATATTTTGTGGTATAAAAGCAATCAAGCATAATGCCGAAAGAAAAAAACTTGCCATATGGGGAATTGTGCTTTCAGCGATAAGTCTTTTGTTATCTTTTGCCGTATTCCTTCCGCTTATAGTCTATTTTGTAAACAAATATAATTAAAGCCTCAGCAGAAAATAAATCTACTGAGGCTTTAATTATTTACTCTGAAAGAAGTTTTATAACTATATCTCTCATCATTCCGGGGTTTGCCTGTCCTTTTGAAGCTTTCATACACTGACCAACAAGGAACCCAAGAGCATTAGTTTTTCCACCCTTATAATCTGTAACAGATTTTTCGTTCTGTGAAAGAACATCTCTTGCAAGCGCTTCAAGTTCATCAGTATTAGAATTCTGTGAAAGATTCTTTTCTTTTATAATTTCAGAAACATCCTTATCTTCTGCAAGCATTGTTTCAAAAACTATCTTTCCTGATGCATTTGAAATCTGACCGCTTTCGATAGTTCCTACAAGTTCAGCAAGTCTTTCGGGAGTTATCTTCATATCAGAAATAGATTTTCCTGTTTCGTTGATATATTTTGAAATATCTCCCAAAATCCATTTGATAATTCCTTTAGGTGTTCCCTTTTTAAGTGCAACCGAATCATCAAAAAGCTTCGCCTTTTCAACAGATTCAGCGATAAGTGCACCATCATTCTGTGAAATGCCGAATTCATCAACATATCTTCTGAGTTTAGCATTAGGAAGTTCGGGAAGTGAATTTTTGAGTTCCGCTATTTTTTCCTCATCAACAACAATTGTCAAAAGGTCAGGTTCTGGGAAATAACGATAGTCATTAGCATTTTCCTTTGTACGCATAAGGATGCTTTCACCCTTTGCATCATCCCAACGACGTGTTTCCTGTTCGATAACTCCGCCGTTTTCAAGAACTTCAATCTGACGATTTGCTTCAAATTCAATTCCTCTGATAGCAGCACTGAAACTATTTACATTCTTCATTTCACAACGTGTTCCGAAAGGTTCTCCTATCTTATGAACAGATACGTTTACGTCACAACGGATAGAACCTTCCTGCATTTTACAGTCAGAAATATTGATATACTGAAGAATAGAACGTATTGTTTCAAGATAAGCCTTAGCTTCAGCAACGCTTCTGATATCTGGTTCTGAAACAATTTCTATAAGAGGAACTCCACAACGGTTAAGGTCTACAAGAGAACCTGAAAAACTATCATCATGAAGAAGTTTACCTGCGTCTTCTTCAATATGAATGCGGGTTACCCCGATAGTTTTTGTTTTTCCGTCAACCATTATATCAAGATGACCATTTTCGCAAAGAGGAACTTCTGCCTGAGAAATCTGATATGCTTTAGGAAGGTCAGGATAGAAATAGTTTTTTCTGTCCTGCTTACAAACTGAATTTATTTTACAGTTGAGTGCGTGTCCCATCTTTATTGCATATTCTACTACCTTTTCATTAAATGTAGGTAATGTTCCGGGCATACCCATACAAATAGGACAAACCTGTGAATTTACCTCAAGACCGAATGCGTTTTTACAACTGCAATAAATTTTTGATGCAGTATTGAGTTCGGCGTGAACTTCAAGTCCTACAACCATTTCATAGTTATTATTCATCAAAATTCACTCCCCTTTCAATCAAGTGAAGGTATCTTACAAAGATTACCCATTGTTTTTTCATAAGCATATGCTGTATTGAAAAGTTTCTGTTCGCTGAATTCTTTACCGATAATCTGAAGGCCTATAGGCATACCATTATCCGAACCACAAGGAACATTAAGTCCTGGAAGTCCTGCGATATTCACAGGAACTGTACACACATCGGCAGCATACATCTTAAGAGGATTATCAGAGTTTTCACCAATTTCGAATGCCTTTGCAGGTGCAGTAGGTGTAATAATAACATCAACATCATTGAATGTATCATTGAATTCCTGCTTAATTTTCTGCTGCAAAAGTTTCGCTTTCTTATAGTAAGCATCATAATATCCGCTTGAAAGAACAAATGTACCAAGCATAATTCTGCGCTTTACTTCATCACCAAAACCTTCGCTTCTTGTCTTTTCATACATATCAACAAGAGTGGTGTAATCTTTTGCTCTGAATCCATATTTAACGCCATCAAAACGTGCAAGGTTTGATGATGCTTCAGCAGATGAAATAATGTAATATGCCTTTATAGCATACTCTGTACTTGGTAATGAAATATCCTTTACAATCGCACCATTCTTTTCAAGTTCCCTGACTGCATTCATAACTGCAGTTTTAACGGAATCATCTATTCCTTCGCCATAATATTCCGCAGGAATACCGATTTTAAGTCCACTGACATCTGAAGAAAGATTTGCCTTAAAATCAGGATATTCTCTCATCTTTGAAGTAGCATCCATCTTGTCTCCACCGCAAATAGCAGAGTAAAGCATAGCAACATCTTCTACCGAACGACCGATAGGTCCAATCTGATCGAGTGATGATGCAAAAGCGACAAGGCCATAGCGCGAAACGCTACTGTATGTAGGTTTGAGACCTATAACACCACAATAAGATGAAGGCTGACGAATAGATCCGCCTGTATCCGAGCCAAGTGATACAATAGCTTCCCCTGCCGCAACTGCAGCAGCAGATCCGCCCGATGAACCACCAGGAACTCTGTCTGTATCATGAGGATTGCGAGTTTTCTTGAAATATGAGTTTTCGGTTGAAGATCCCATAGCAAACTCATCCATATTAACTTTACCTGTTATAACCATATCTGCTGCATTGATTTTATCAACAACAGTTGCGTTAAAAGGCGGAATATAATTTTCGAGCATTTTAGATGCACAGGTTGTTTTTATTCCCTTTGTAGAAATATTATCCTTTACAGCAATAGGAATACCTGCAAGTGCCGATAAATCTTTCCCTTCAGCAATGGCATTATCCACTTCTTTTGCCTTTTCAATAGCAGAATCTTTACAAAGTGTAATATAAGAATTAACCTTGTCTTCTACTTTTTCTATTCTGTTATAAACAGATTCTGTAATTTCAACCGAACTACATTCCTTATTTCTAAGCATGGAAGAAAGTTCGGACGCTGTTCTTTCAAACAATTCCATCTCTATTCCTCCTTACTCTACTGTCTTCGGAACAAGCAGACAGCCTGCCTGAACCTCAGGAGCATTTTTCATAAGCTCTTCTCTTGTGAATTTGCCTGTTTCCGCAACATCTTCTCTTAAAGTCATAGCATTATTCTTATCAAGAATAAGTTCATCACTGATTTCTGGCATTCCGTTTACCATATCAACAATTTCCTGCATATTCTTTTCAAACTTTGCTTCATCCTCAGGATTAATACTGATACGAGAAAGTTTTGCAATATACTTGATATCAATATCCATTTAACTCACCTTTCTTTACTTTATCATATTCTTAAATTCATTTTCATCTATTATTTTAAGGCCAAGTTCTACGGCCTTTGTAAGTTTACTTCCTGCCGCTTCACCCGCAAGAACATAATTTGTCTTTTTAGAAACAGATGATGATGCTTTACCGCCGAATTTTTCGATTATAGCCTTAGCCTCATCTCTTGTCATAGTCGGCAATGTTCCTGTCAGAACGAATGTAAGTCCTTTAAAACGTTCATCTTCGGATTTATTCGATATATATTGCATAGTAAATCCGTATTCTCTGAATCGCTTTATAAGTTCTATATTTCGTTCATTTCTGAATGCATCATAAACGTTTTTAGCAGTAATATCGCCAAATCCATCAATTGATATAATCTCTTCTGTCGTAGCTGACATTATCTGGTCTATATCGGGAAATCTGTCGCAAAGAAGTTTTGCTGTTTCAGAACCTACATTTCGTATTCCCAATGCGAAAATAACTCTGTCAAGTGATGCGTTTTTAGAATTCTGAATTGACGCAACAAGCTTTTCGGCTGATGTTTCGGCAAATCTTTCAAGAACGATGAGATCGTTAGCCTTAAGTTCATATAAATCTGCAACTGACGAAATCAAATTGTTTTCAAGCAAAAGTTCTATATTTGCAGGCCCGAGTCCTTCAATATCCATCGCTTTCTTGCTCGCAAAATGAATAATGTTTCTTAAAAGTTGTGCAGGACAATCTACATTAGGACATCTTACTGCGCTTTCCTCTTCGCAAGAAACCGTTGACGTTCCACAAACAGGACATTTATCAGGAAGATAAAACGGCGTTGAATTTTCATTATGAGAAATGCTTTTCAAAACTTCAGGAATAATCTCCCCTGCTTTTCTCACAAGAATTGTATCGCCTATTCGTATATCCTTTTCGGAAATAAACTCCTGATTATGAAGAGTAGCTCTCGAAACGCTCGTTCCTGCAAGCGATATACTCTCAAAAACAGCCACGGGAGTAATAACACCTGTTCTTCCTACATTCACTTCTATATCTTTAAGTATCGTCTGCTTTTCTTCAGGTGGATATTTGTAAGCAACAGCCCACTTAGGACATTTTGCGGTCGCCCCCATAGCTTCTCTTTTCGAAAAATCATCGACTTTTACCACAACTCCGTCAATATCAAAAGAATAATCTACTCTTTCCTCTGCTATTTCGTTTATGCGTTTTATAGCATCTTCAGCAGAACGAACACTGACATATCCCGGAACTGTTTCAAACCCAAGAGATTTCAGAAAATCCAGAGACTCCTTATGAGATAAAAGATTAATACCTTCTATCTGTTGTATATTAAATACAAAAATATCAAGTTTTCTTTCTGCGGTTACTTTTGAATTTTTCTGTCTTAAAGAACCGGCAGCTGCATTTCTTGGATTTTTCGCAGGCTTTTCGTCATTTATCTCCTGCTGTTTAACAAGTTCATTGAAACTTTCTCTTGACATATAAACCTCACCTCTGACTTCAAGGTAAGGAATATTCTGATTAAGTTTTTTAGGAACAGACCGGATAGTTCTGAGATTTGCGGTAACATCTTCTCCGACAAATCCATCTCCTCTTGTCGAACCGCGGAAAAATTCGCCATTTCTATATTCGAGAGAAACAGACAGTCCATCTATTTTAGGTTCCACAACAAAAGCTGTATCTTTCCCCAATGAATTAAGACATCTTTCAAAGTACGCCTCTACTTCTTCGAATGAGAAAACATCCTGCAGACTCGCCATCTGAACTGTATGTTTTACTTCAGCGAAAGTGTTTACTGCGAATCCGCCTACTTTTTGTGTCGGCGAATCAGAACTCAGGTACTGAGGAAACTCCTTCTCAAGTTTTTTAAGTTCCTTCATCTTCATGTCGTAGGTATAATCATCAACACTTGGATTGTCAAAAACATAATATTCTTCATTATATCTGTATAACTCATCAGATAATTCTTCTATTCTCTTTTTAGCAGTAATTTCATCCATTCGATCCACCTCCGCATACTGACATAATATTATAACACATAAGAGTATTTTTTGCAAGTTTTTCGCAAATAAAAATACCCGAAGAAGGAAATTTCTTCTTCGGGCTTCGTTTTATTCAGTTGTTCCCAGACAATCACATGTAGTACATCCTGAACAATCAAGTGCAGGAGGGAAAAATTCATCAGTGGGAAAATCAATTTTATTGAATGTATCACAAGCATTCTGATTTATTGAATCCCCGCAACAATGTTTCTGAGGAATACAGAAGTCATATACAGGAACAAGCATAGCAACCTGTCTTGTAAGTTTTACTATTGAGAAAAGTCCTATTGAAACATGAAGACATTTTCCTACAGAAGATGCATTATTGCTTCCGCAACAGCAAGGCTGGATGAGAGGTTCATCCTGTGGCACAGGCGGAACTGTCCATGGGCCACAGCAAAGTGGAACAAGCTTAGTTTCAAGAACGATAGGGTCAACTATCTGAACACAAGCTTTAGGAAGATCACAGTTGTTATTACAATCTGTAAGAATATTGCATCCTTCACTACAGAATGTCTTTGAATTTCCTGTTCCACCATAGAGAATTACCTTCTTCGAATAAACCGCAGTACCGGTCACAGTTGTAGGTAATGTGCATGGACCTTCAAAAAGATCGATTGTAAGTGCGAATGTGTAAGTAATATCGACAGAATAATATCCTTTATCGAAAGGAACGCTTTCAACACACATACATACATTGTCAATCTTTACAGATTTCGTTTTTGCAAGTGTATATTTTCTATCGACATAACATGCCTTGTTGTCAAGAGAAACAACAAGATCGGGGATACATTCCTTATCGCAGCAACTATCGTATATACGCTGTGCCTCTATGCATACTGCATTATTGTTGTTGCCCGAACAGTTTGTATTGCTCATAAAAATATCCTCCTTGTAAAAGATTAAAGTTAAATAACTTCAATACATAGTATTCAAGGAGGACAATATTAGTGCATATAAAAATTAAGATAACAGAATAAATTATGTATTCTTATCAACTGTGTGGAACTTTTTAAGGTTTCCTATCTTCTCATTTCTTTCATTAAGAACCTCTTCGACTTCAGACCAGTCAAGTCCCTGATTAGCGCAAAGCACCATAACGTGATATAAAAGGTCGTTTATTTCATTTTTAAGTTCGTCATTATCTTTGTTCTTTGCAGCAATAACAGTTTCTGTAGCTTCTTCACCTATCTTTTTGCAGATTTTATCAACACCCTTTTCAAAAAGATAGCAGGTATAAGAGTTTTCCTGAGCTGTTCCATCTTCAAACTGTTTTTTTCTCTCTTTAATAACCTCAAAAATTTCTTCATAAACTGTCATTTTATTTTTCCTCCTCATTATATATTTCATTGAAAAAGCAACTATATGAACCTGTATGACAGGCAACACCTGTCTGTTCAACATTTACAAGTAAAGTATCGTTATCGCAATCTCCGTAAATCGAAATAACTTTCTGAAGATGCCCTGATGTAGCACCTTTGTTCCAATATTCCTGACGAGAACGACTCCAGAACCAAGTATAACCCGTTTCAAGCGTCTTCTTAAGACTTTCTTTGTTCATATAAGCAAGCATAAGAACTGTTTTTGTATTTATATCATAACAAATAGCAGGTATAAGCTCGCCTTTTTCAAAAAATTTATCAAGGTCATTCAAATCAATCTTAACCATAAAATCTCCTTTTTTATATCCACCATTCAGGTGTCAACTCTCCAAGAGTAACAACCTGTCCTGATTTATAATCCAACATTATTTCAATATTTTTATAACTTTCAGGCATAAGTTGTGTCATAAGTTCACGACATGCCCCGCAAGGTGCACCCTTTCCTTCGACAGGAGGTATGCACAAAACTTTTTCTATTTCATATTCACCATTAGTTATCATATTAAATATAGCATTTCGTTCAGCACAAATTCCAAGCGTACAACAAGTATCAATGCACACTCCTGTATAAATCTTTCCTGATTTACTGAGAATAGCTGCAGAAACTTCTCCTGCTGTGACAAAATCTGAAATCCGTTCGGGTTTCAAAACAGATTTTGCTGCCGAATACATTTCTTTCCATATGTTGTCCATAAAACCTCCTTATGTCCACAAAGAAGTTATAAACATTGGTGAAGACTTTTCTTCTCTTTTAAATCCGCAATTTTCATAGAAATTAAGTTCATCATTATATGCAACAAGAACTATGCGGAGATAATCGGAATATTTTTCTTTTGCCATTTCAACAAGAGTTCTGCCGATTTTATTTCCGTGGTAATCAGGATTTACAAGAAGATAATGAATATAAGCCGTCATTATCCCGTCATCCATAGCGCAGATCATTCCGATAAGCTTATCGCCATCCCATGCAGAATAAACCGTTTCAAAATTTTTCATAGCAACAACAAGTTTCTCAGGATAATGCCCCGATGACCACTCAACTGAAAGAAACAAATCTTCCAACTCTTCTTTTGAAAAATCGTGGATATCTTTATAAATAATGTTCTCCATATCATTCACCCCTATTTTATCTTACAGGAATTCCTTTTTCGCGACAATGTTTTTTAACATCGCCTACTGTAAGTTCTTTAAAATGGAACAGTGATGCCGCAAGTGCTGCTGATGCATTTGTCTTTTCAAACACTTCAGAGAAATGTTCAAGAGAACCGCATCCACCGCTCGCAATTACAGGAATTTTAACAACAGAACATACAGCATTAAGAAGTTCAAGGTCAAACCCTTTCTTAACTCCGTCTGTATCCATAGAGGTAAGGAGTATCTCACCTGCCCCAAGTTCTTCAGCTTTTTTAGCCCACTCTACAGCATCAATCCCCATATCTATTCTTCCACCATTTACAACAACTGTAAATCCGCCATCTTCTCTGCGTTTAGCATCGATAGCAACAACAACACACTGAGAGCCGAATATATCAGCCGCTTCTCTTATAAGTTCGGGATTTCTTACAGCGGATGAATTTACAGAAACCTTATCAGCACCCGCTCTTAATGTTTCCCTGAAATCATCGATAGTTTTTATTCCCCCACCCACTGTCAAAGGAACAAAAACCTTTTTTGCTGTATTTCTTACCACTTCAAGCATAGTCCCTCTGCCTTCGTGAGTAGCAGTTATATCAAGGAATACAATTTCATCAGCGCCCTGTGCATCATATTCAGCGGCACATTCAACGGGATCGCCGACTTCTTTTATCCCTACAAAATTAACGCCTTTAACTACCTTTCCATCACGAACATCAAGACAAGGTATTATTCTTTTAGCAAGCATTATTTAACCTCCGTTTTTATGACCATATTACATCGGTCCCATAATTCATCTTTATAACCAAAAGCTGAATAATCTGTTTTTCGTTCTACAAATCCAATACTTTTATAACATTTAACAGCACCAGTATTCTGAGAAAAAACATTAAGTTGAACTGCATCTGCTTTCGTTTCGTAAAAAGCATATTCTAATGCAATTTTCAGCATTTCTTTTCCGTAACCTTTACCACGCAATTCAGGATCAATCATAACAAATTTCAGCATACCTTCATTTGTTTCTTTATTTACAGAATAACAGAAAAATCCCACCAGACTTCCATCGGGCAAAGTAACTACATACGGACTATCACCGCAACGATCAGCAATATCTGACATTACATAATAAAAATTTTCTTTATCTATCGGATATTGTATGATATTCGCACACCACATAGCATGTTCGCGTGGATCAGTTATCCAATCTTTTATAACATCAAAATCACTATCGTTAAATGGCCTGAGTTCCACATCAATCTCACCTTTCAGCATAATCTATAGCTTCTTTAAGATTTAAAGTACCCTTATAAATCGATTTACCGCAGATAGTTCCGTAAAGTCCCATTTCCTTACAAGCAATAATATCATTCATTGTATGAACTCCACCGCTTGCGACAATATTCGCTCTGCCTTCGGTTGCATCAGCAAGAGCTTTTAACTGCTGGACATTGACACCACTGAGTGTTCCATCTTTAGAAATGTCTGTAAAGATAAAATACTTCACACCAACTTCTATCATTTTGTTTGCAAGATCAATATAATTGACATTTGAACTTTCGAGCCATCCTTCAGTTGCAACCATTTCATTCATAGCATCTATTCCGACTACAATCTTTTCGCTACCGAATTTCTCAACGGCATCGCTTACAAGCTTAGGATTTTTAAGTGCAACAGAACCAAGAATTACTCTTGTAATTCCCATTTTGAGATATTCATCTATAGTTTCAAGACTGCGTATTCCTCCGCCAAGTTCGACTTTGAGGTTTGTCTTTTCGGCAACATCAGTGTATATTTTTGTATTAACAGGTCTGCCTTCTTTTGCACCATCGAGGTCGACCATATGTATCCACTTTGCGCCAGCATCTTCAAACCCTTTTGCGGTTTCAAGATAATCGGATGCTACTTTTTCAACAGTTGAAAAATCACCCTTGAAAAGTCGTACGCAGTTGCCGTCTTTTATATCAATCGCAGGTAAAATTATCATCTTATTCCTCCATTAATTCATATATATTTAATCTTGTGGTAGCATAACAGGAATTTCTATTGAATTTTCAACAAAGAAAAAGCCAAAAAAATAACATCATCAAGGCTGAAATAATCTGCGTTATAATAATTCTTGATTATTCAATAAGACTTTTGAATAATAAAATTCATCGCATTATTGAGATTATAAATAATGTCACTTATAGAATCATCTTTTGTATCATGGTACACATATGCAGGTAATTCTGTTAAGTCTTTTTTATTATCCAACGCATAAAACTCAATGTATCTATATGGTCGAAAATCGTGTTCAGAAACATTAAGCTGAGCAATGAAGCGAACTGTTTCAAAATTCACAGTCAAAATTTCTGTATTATCATCTATAATTTCAAATTTTACTGTATTGACATATTTTTTTGATACTTCAATAAGCCATTGGCGTACTGAATCCAAAACTTTTTCATACATTTTCATCTATCTCCAATTAATCAGAGCATATTAATTTCTCAAAATTTTTCAATATTTTCAAGCCGGTATCACCGCTTTTTTCTGGATGGAACTGTGCACCATATACATATTTTCCATCAAAAACAAGCGCAGGAACTCTGTGTCCGTATTCACAGAATGCTGATATATTGTTATCTTCGCATTCTGCCTTATATGAATGAACAAAATAAACATATTCATCCTTTGAAAGTCCGCTGAGCAACGGACAATCATTAAGAATTTCAAGTTTATTCCATCCGATATGAGGTATGCTCAAATCCGGTTCTATCATCTTATTTACGGTGCCTTTTATGAGTGAAAGTCCTTCTGTTTCTTCAAACTCATATCCTTTATCAAAAAGAAGTTGCATACCAAGACAAATACCAAGAAAAGGCTTTTTCTGAGATTCTTCTTTTATAACATCAACAAGTCCACTTTCTTTGAGTTTGGTCATAGCCCAAGGAAACGCACCTACTCCGGGGAGAATTATTCCGTCAGCAGAACGGATTTCTTCTTTGTCAGCAGTAAGTTTACTTTCTACTCCTATAAAATCAAGAGCATTCTTAACACTGAAAATATTTCCTGCACCATAATCGATAATTGCAATCATTTATAATACTCCCTTTGTAGAAAGAACTCCGTCTCTGTTTTCACAGATAGCATCTTTTACAGCATGCGCAACAGCTTTGAATATAGCTTCACACTTATGGTGATCGTTGCTTCCGTATTTAAGGTTTATATGAAGAGTAATACCTGCGTTAAAAGCAAACGCTCTGAAAAATTCTTCAGTAACCTGAGTATCAAAATCACCTATCTTGTCATCAGAAAAATCTGCGTTAAATACAAGAAAGGGTCTTCCGCTTACATCAATAGATGCTTCTGCAAGTGATTCGTCCATAGGTATTGAAGCAAATCCATAACGATTTATTCCTGATTTATCTCCGAGTGCTTCGGCAAAAGCCTTTCCAAGAACTATGCCGGTATCCTCAACAGTATGATGACAATCAACAAGTAAATCACCGACTGTTTCAAGACAAAGGCCTATACCACTATGTACTGCAAAAGAATTAAGCATATGATCGAAAAATCCTATGCCTGTAGAAACAGAAACCTTATCAGCATTATCAAGATTTAAAGAAAGTTTTATATCTGTTTCCTTGGTTTTTCTATTTATTTCAGAAATTCTCATATTTAACACCTCTTATTTTATTTAATTTTTTCAAGAATATTTTTAAGTGACGAAAGGAGTTCTTTATTTTCTTCCATACTGCCTGCTGTGATTCTGATATATTCTCCCATATATCTTATTGCAATAGAAGATTTCAAAAGTTCATCAAAAATAAATTTTGCATTTTTTGATTTGATAAATACAAAATTTGTAACTGTCGGATAAACATATCCAAGAGTTTCGTATTCATTTGAAAGTTTCATAATTTCAGAATAAAGATAATCTCTGCTTGCTATTATAGATTTAAGATTATCAGCAAGAAAATCTTTTTCAGAAAGAACAATTTCGCCTATTTTCTGTGAACCTGTGTCACCGTTATAAGGAGATTTCGCCGCACGCCAAGCCTTTGTTATCTTTTTTCCTGCAACAGCAAATCCAAGTCTTACAGATGCCATCCCTATCGCTTTGGAACAGGTTTTAAGGATAATAAGATTGTCGTAATCCTGAACTTCATTTAAAATGCTCTGATTCCAGAAATCCATATAAGCCTCATCAAGAATAACAAGAGCATCTGTTCCTTTTATAAGTTTTTTTACATCTTCTTTCATAATACCGACAGATGTAGGATTACAAGGATTTGAAAAAACTATAGCTTTAGCTTTATTGTTATTCACAAAGCCTATAAGTTCATCAATATCTACTGACAAATCCTCATTTTTATTGTATACCAAAACATCATTTTCATAAAGACTGCCATAAAAAGCATACATTGAAAAATCGGGTTTCAATGTAACAATCTTATCCCCTTTTTCGAGAAAACAACTTGAAATTATGCTTATAAGTTCATCAGAGCCATTGCCCGCAGTGACATAATCACTTGAAATGCCAAATAAATCCGCAAATGCTTTTACAGTAGCGGTAGCATAAGGGTCCGGATAACGATTAAAATCAAGTTTCGAAAGAGCATCTGAAATTTCATACTTTATTTTATCATTAAGGTTTATGAACGATTCATTGGCATCAAGTCTGATTTTATATGTTTCTGTTATCGGTTCATAAGGAACAAGTTCAGAAAGTTTTGAATTAAGTTCGTAAGACATAACGGGATTCTCCTATCTTAAAATCTTACCTTTATAGCATTTGCATGAGCGGTAAGACCTTCTTTTTCTGCTATTGTAACAATATCAGTCTTAGCATCGAGAAGGGCCTGTTCTGTATAATAAATATAGCTTGTTCGCTTTGTAAAACTATTTACAGATAAAGGTGAGAAAAATCTTGCTGTTCCGCTTGTAGGAAGAACGTGATTAGGACCTGCATAATAATCGCCGAGAGGTTCAGGAGCGTACTGACCAAGGAATATTGAACCTGCATTATCAAGCCTTCCAAGATATTCCATAGGATTCTGAAGAAGAACTTCAAGATGTTCAGGAGCAAGCTCATTCGCGAGTTCTATGGCACAATCAACACAATCACAGACAATAGCCGCACCATAAGTAGAAAGTGATTTTTCAATTATATCTTTTCTTGAAAGCTCCTTAACCTGACGTTCAAGTTCCTTGATAGTTTCATCAACAAGTTTTTCGCTTGTTGTAACAAGAATTGACGATGCCATAACATCATGTTCTGCCTGTGACATAAGGTCTGCCGCAACAAACTTAGGATTTGCAGTTTCATCAGCAAGAACAAGAATTTCGCTGGGTCCTGCGATCATATCAATATCAACAACACCATAAAGAAGTTTCTTCGCTGTTGCAACATAGATATTTCCTGGTCCTACAATCTTATCAACCTTAGGTATGGATTCTGTTCCGTATGCAAGAGCAGCAATAGCCTGTGCGCCACCTGTAAGGAAAACTCTGTCAACACCACAGATAGATGCTGCAACAAGAATATCAGGATTAGGTCTGCCATCCTTCATAGGAGGTGTGACCATAATTATCTCCTTAACGCCTGCAATTTTAGCAGGAATTGCATTCATAAGAACCGATGAGGGATATGCGGCTGTACCGCCGGGAACATAAAGACCTACTCTTTCAAGCCCTCTTACACGCTGACCAAGAATAACACCATTTTCGTGAGGGTCGATAAATCCCTGTTCTTTCTGTCTGTGATGGAAAGCTGCAATGTTTTCCATTGCATCAAGAAGAGCATTTACAAAATCCTCATCAGCCTCATCAACAGCATCATGGATTACATCAAGCGGAACTTCATAATATTCAGGAAGTTTTCCGTCAAACTTTTCTGTATAAGCATTAACAGCCTTATCTCCGTTTTCACGAACATCATCAATTATATCAGAAACAATATCTGATATCTTCTTATCGGTTTCACCCTGTCTTTTTCTGACTTCTCCAAGGAAATTGACTTCGTCAACCCCGTTTGCAATAATTTTCTTTATCATAAATACCTCCGTAATTATTTTTGTAATATAAGTTCCATCGAACCATTGTATCGATCGCTGACATCATATCTTTTTACAGTAAATCCTATTTTGTCAAGAAATGGCTTTAATCCATTATAAGAAAAATATGTAAAATGATTATTCTGATTCCACATAGCATCGGTAAATTTTCTCATACGTATAGTTGCACTTTCAAAATTAGGTGTTGAAAGCCATAAAACTCCATTATCATTAAGCATATTATAAGCTTTTTCAAGAGCCTTTATAGGTTCGAGAACATGTTCAAGAACATCTCCCATTATAATAACATCGTATTTTTCATCTGTTTCATAATCAAGGAAATCAGCCCATTTTATATCAACATCGAGTGCAGAAGAAATTGTTTCGCAATCACTCTTGCATATCTCAATAGCAGATACATCATATCCCATTTCAAGAGCAACCGCAAGCATTTCTCCATTTCCTACGCCAATTTCAAGATATTTCCTTTTATCATTATACATTCTGATACGATTGAATATCTGGGAATATATGTATAACTGATTCTTTATGTTAAGGATATTGTTTTTAACATTTCTTGTATAATGACCATTTATTTCTCCGTTTTTGACAGAAGGAAAGTTATAGGCATAAAGATTACTGCAATCATTACATTTAATCCATAATTTTGCTGGTGAAAAATTATTTCTGCCACACAAAGCCTGGGCAGCACAGAAATAAGGTTCTCCTGTTTTCGACCCGCATATAGGACACACATCATAAATGGTATCACAGATGGTATCTGGTGTATAAGCATAAGATACATTCTGGAATATATCAGAAAACAACGAAGGATGTTTTTCAAAAATACGGATTATCTCATCATAACAGAATTTCGGATTTTTATAATCGTATTTAAGAGTAGCAAAAAAATGTGCCAGCATTATATTTTTATTTCCTGAATAATCAAAAAAATCAAAAAGCATTTCGCGTAATTCGTCATCATCCAATGGTTGCAGATATAATTCTTTCTCTATATTCATCTGAATGTATTTTAACGCAAGCAATTCTTTTGAAACAGATAACCAATTAGATTTATTAGCAGAAGACACATTATGCTTTTGATTGATTTCGTCAATAACAGCAAGCGTAATCTTACTATATATTTTCTGGTTATTCACATCACTTGAAGAATTAAGGATAACTTCTGAAAGAATTGATATAAGAGAAACAATTTCATTTTTATTATCAAAAGAATTATTTTCGAACATACAATTTATGTTGTTGAAAAGAATAAAAACTTCTTTAAAATCTTCAATTTTAACAATATTTTTTTCCATAATTCTCACCTAAAGATTAGATTGGATTTTTTCAATAAGTTCTTCAATTTCATTCTGACGGAGTTTCATACTTACTGTATTCACAATAAGTCTTGCAGAAATCGGAGCAATTTCTTCATAAACCTCAAGCCCGTTTTCTCTAAGAGTAGAACCCGTTTCAACGATATCGACTATAGCATCTGAAAGTTCAAGAAGAGGTGCAAGCTCAACGCTTCCTTCAATCTTTACAATTTCAACATCCATTCCCTTGCCTTCGAAATAAGCTCTTGAAACATTCGGATATTTAGTTGCTATTGTTTTGACATTATATCCATCATAGAAATTGTCACCTTTTTTGCCTGCAAGTGCAAATCTACATCTTCCGAAACCAAGGTCAACGAGCTCAAAGAATTTACCCTGCATTTCCATTATAGTATCTTTACCTACAACGCCCATATCGCAGACGCCATGTTCAACATAAGTTATAACATCTGCTGCTTTAGCAAGGATAACTTCTATCTTTCCATCACATATAGGAAGAATAAGTTTTCTGCCTTTTTCGTGAACAGAAGTGCAATCATAGCCTAATTTTTCGAAGAGCGCTACTGTATCTTTTTCTAATCTGCCTTTTGTAAGAGCAATTCTGAGTGGCTTATTCATTTTCTTCACCCCTGTAACGAATTATTTCGGAAATCTTATTTTCCTTTGCATAGTCCATGGTTTCTTCATATGTATCAAAAAGCGAGAATTCAACCTTTTTACCTTCTTTACGAAGTTTTTCTACATATATCAGAGCATCCATAGCATCGTCTTCTTCGCTGAACACAAGAACATCAGGAGAAGAATTTTCAGCAACCGGATTATATCTTTTAAGAATTTCAGCAACAGCATCAACATTTACAGCAAATCCCGTTGCGTGAACATCATATCCGAATTCAGATATAAGTTTATCATATCTTCCTCCTGAAAGAACTTCATCTCCGTATCCCTGAAGATAACCTTTCATTATTACACCTGTGTAATAGTCGGCACGGTTTACAATACCAAGGTCAACAGTAATCTTGCCTTCATAACCAAGTTTAGACAGTTCTGTATATATCCACTTCAAATCAGATAAAATCTTATCTGTTTCGGCATCGTGATAGTATTTCGCAACCTTATCAAAAACCTCTTCTCCGCCAAAAAGACTGGGGAGTTGTTTAAGTGTTGAAATTACTGAATTACTGCCAAAGGTATCAAGAAAATCGTTAAGTGCAGGATAGTTCTTCGCTTCAATAAGCACACGGATTTTTTCCTTTATTTCAGGATCATCAGTAAGTTTTCCTATGAGTACCTTGAAAAATCCACTGTCACCTATTTCAAGACGGAATTTATCACTATCACAATGTGAGAGAACTTCTGCAGCAAGTGTTAAAACTTCAAGGTCAGCTTTTTTAGATGCAGAACCTATAAGTTCAATACCGCTCTGAAAAATTTCATCACTTTTTCCTGCGTTTGTGCGACTGGGAGTATACACACTCTGATTATAAAACAATCTTATAGGAAGTTTAGCCTCACGAAGTCTCGTTGCGACTACTCTTGCGATAGGGACTGTACAATCAGGTCTTAAAACCATAAGTCTTCCCTTTCTGTCAGAAAGTTTATACATCGTTTCCTGAGGGAAATATACAGTTTCCTTATTAAAAACATCATAAAATTCAAGACAAGGGGTGTTGAGTTCGCTATATCCGGCACTTTCAAAAAGCCCTCTGAGATAATTTTCGATATTTTTTCTTATTGTGCAATCATTCAATAATAAATCCCTTGTTCCTTCGGGAGTAATCAAATCGTATCGTTTCATAAAATTCTCCTTATACTTTAGTGTGCTAATATGATAACATAATAGCACACTATCATAACAAAGTCAAGCATTTTAGTTAAAAAAGTGATAATTGCGCCGTTTTGGGCAAATCAGCAAATGCTCCCATATTTTCGAGAGTTTCGAATACTGTTTTTGAAACACCCGATTGTTCCTTTAATTCCTCGATCGAAATAAAATCGCCTTTCTTAATACAGTCTGCAAGATTTTGCGCAGCACTTTCGCCTATTCCTCCTACAGAACAGAAAGGAAGTCTTATCTTATCGCCTTCGATAACATACTTGACTGCATCAGATTTATGAATTTCTATAGGTAAAAATTCATATCCTCTTGCAAGCATTTCGTTTATTACCATAAGCATTTCAAGAGTTCCTTTTTCTTTTGCTGAAGCATCGTTTCCCTTCTGACGAAGTTCAGCTATTTTTCTCTGAACCTCTTCTTTACCCTTTACAGCAGATTCTGCATCGAAATCTTCGCCACGGACAGTAAATATCGTAGCATAGAATTCAAGCGGTTTATAAACCTTGAACCAACCAAGTTTTATAGCAGCAATAACATATGCGGCAGCATGCGCTTTAGGAAACATATACTTGATTTTAAGGCAACTTTCAATATACCATTCAGGAACATTCTTTTCTCTCATAGCCTGAAGAACATCCTCCGTAAAGAAACTCTTTGCTTTACCCTTTCTGGTATTTTCCATTATCTTGAATGCAAGTTTAGGTTCAAGATCCTTATAAATGAGATAAGTCATAATACTATCTCGTGTTCCTATAACATCACTGATAGTACATACCCCATCTTTAATAAGATCCTGCGCATTACCAAGCCATACATCTGTTCCGTGTGAAAGACCTGAAATCTGAAGGAGGTCACTGAACTTATGAGGTTGAGCATCAATAAGCATCTGCCTTACAAACGGAGTTCCCATTTCAGGAAGCGCAAGTGTTCCTGTTTCACTGTATATTTCTTCAGCTGTAACTCCGAGCGGTTCCGTCGATGTAAATAATTTTATAACCTGTTCATCACTTGTATCAACATCTGCAATTTTAACACCTGTAAGATCTTCAAGATGCTTATACAAAGTCGGAACATCGTGTCCGAGTTCATCAAGTTTGAGAATCGTATCATGAAGTGAGTTGAAGTCGAAATGAGTTGTTACAAACTGAGAATCAGGATCATCAGCAGGATGCTGAACGGGTGTAAAATCATAAACTTCATAATCTGAAGGAATAACTACCATTCCTCCGGGATGCTGACCTGTTGTTCTTCTTACACCTGTACAACCTGTTGTTATTCTTTTTTGTTCTGCCTGACTGAAAGTAACATTCTTTTCTTCCATATATTTACGGACATATCCAAAAGCTGTTTTTTCCTGAACAGATGCTATTGTTCCTGCTTTGAAAACTTTTCCGTCACCAAATAATTCTTCGGTATATTTATGAGACATAAGCTGGAATTCTCCTGAGAAGTTAAGGTCGATATCAGGCGCCTTATCTCCGTCAAATCCAAGGAATGTTTCAAAAGGAATATCGTGTCCGTTTCGTTTCATATCAGCATTACATTTAGGACAACTTTTAGGCGGAAGGTCAAATCCAGAACCTACAGAACCATCCGTTATAAATTCGCTGTACTTACATTCAGGACAAACATAATGGGGCATCAGCGGATTAACCTCAGATATTCCCGCCATAGAGGCAACAAAAGAAGAACCTACCGAACCTCTTGAACCCACAAGATATCCATGTGCTTCCGAGTTTGCAACAAGTTTTTGTGCTATCATATAAAGAACAGCAAATCCATGTTTGATAATAGAATCAAGTTCTTTCTGGAGACGCTTTGAAACTATTTCGGGAAGCGGATCGCCATATATTGATTTTGCCCTTTCCCAGGTAATACGTTGTAAATCCTCATCCGCACCTTCGATTTTAGGTGTGAATGTTCCTTTAGGTATCGGTCTGATATCGGGTGAAATCATATCAGCAATCTTATTTGTGTTTGTTACAACAACTTCATAAGCTTTTTCTTCACCCAAATAACTGAATTCTTCAAGCATTTCATCTGTTGTTCTGAAATACAGAGGTGCCTGATTATCAGCATCGCTGAACCCCTTTGAATGCATAAGTATTCTTCTGAAAACTTCGTCATTCTTGTCCATAAAATGAACATCACAGGTTGCAACAACAGGTATACCGAGTTCTTCGCCCAAAGCAACTATTTTTCTGTTAAGATTTCTGAGATCTTCTTCGTCCTTGACATTCCCCTCACGAATCATATATTCGTTATTGCCTATTGGTTGAATTTCAAGATAATCATAAAAAGATGCAATCTGTTTCACAACATCCCATGGTTTATGTTTTGCTATTGCTCTGAAAACCTCTCCTGCTTCACAAGCTGAACCGACAATAAGACCTTCTCTGTGTTTCTGAAGAACAGAAAGCGGTATTCTTGGTTTCATTCTGTAATAATCAAGAAATCCATAAGAAACAAGTTTATAAAGATTCTTAAGACCTACACTATCCTTTACAAGAATAATCTGATGATACATTTCAAGTTGACGAGGGTCAACATCTTCAACAAGTTTGTTTATATCATCTACCGTTTCTGCGCCTTTCTTTTCTTTAAGCATAGAAATAAGTTTACAGAAAATTCTTGCAAGCATTTCCGCATCATCCAATGCTCTATGATGATTGAATTTCCCGAGGTTCAAACTATCCGCAACATGATCAAGAGTGTATTTTCTCATTCCCGGAAGAAGCATTCTTGACATAGGTATAGTATCTATAGTACAGAATTTGAATTCAATCCCATATTTTTCGCATGCATTTCTTATAAATGCTGTATCAAATGGTGCATTATGCGCTACAAGAACCGGATTTTCGCCACAGAACTCAATAAACTTTCTTAACGCTTCCTCTTCTTTTGGCTGACCTATAAGATCAGAATCGTTAATTCCTGTTATTTTAGTTATGTTTTCAGGAAGTGGCATTTCAGGATCTGAAAACATAGCAAATGTACCCTCATTGTTGAGATTTTTAAGTTTAACAGCACCAAATTCGATAATCTTACAATTAAGAGGATCAAGTCCTGTTGTTTCAAGATCAAAAACTATAATTTCATCATTAAGATTCCGATGATTACTATGGACTACAATGTCATTTATATCATCAACAGAATATGCTTCGCAACCATAGATAGCCTTGAATTCTCCACCATTTTTTCTGATTCCGTCAATGGTAGTCATAGCATCAGGAAAAGCCTGGACCACACCATGGTCAGTAATCGCCATAGCTTTATGTCCCCAACTGTATGCCCTTTTGATGAGGTTCGATACATCTGTTATTCCGTCCATATCAGACATTTTTGTATGAAGATGTAATTCAACTCTCTTCTCTTTCGCATTATCTGTTTTGGTTTTCTTCGAAACAAGCATTATGTCGCTTGCTTTAAATACGATATCTTTGTCAAATTCGTTATATTCAAGTTTTCCTCTGAAAAGTATTGTAGCGCCTGGTTTTAAATCCTTGAAATTCTCCATCTTTTCTTTGGATTCAAAGGATTTTATAGTTATAGAGTCTGTATAATCTGTAACGAATATAGAAAGGATTGTTTTATCTCCTTTTTTGGTATCCTTTTCTTCTCTTGAAAAAATATCTCCCCAAAGAGTAACTTCCCCGCTTTGTACACTGATAGATTTCATTTCAAAAATATCAGTCTTTATTTTTTTACCCTTGATAATTGTTGCCGAAGAAATATCGATAGGAAGATCGTCATATTCAACCTGAGATAATTCTTTTTCTTCATAAACATATTCAGGAATAGCAGGTTTTTCTTTTATTACAACCTTAGGCGCAAGCTCATCGATAGTCTCTACCATTTTTGTGTATGTATCATCCGAAACAAAAAGTTCGCCCTTAAACTCAACTTCGTATCTTGCGGAAAATTTAGAGAAAATCATATCTGAAACAATCTGTTCCGGATTTATTTTTTCTATAAGTTCAAATCCTCCGTTTTTAACTGTAACCGAAAGTTTATTATCATTAAGAACTACATCAGCATCGTCAAGAAATCCGTTTATAACAGAATGATCTTTTTTTATTTCCTTAACAATTTCCTGAAAATATTCGATGCAGAACATATCTGGCGTATATTTAGGAAGAAGTTTTACTTCTGAAATTTCAAGTTCATCAGCCATTGCGTTCCCGAAAAGAATTAAATCCTCATAACTGATTAATTCTTTGAAAACAGCTGTAATATTAATCTTTGTAACCTTTTTATTATGAGTTATTTTAAGTATTTCCCCTGAAAGAGTAGATTCAGGCAAAGTTTCAATATAATCTGACAAAAATTCGCTAATCAGCATATTTCCTATTCCTTCCTATAATTTTCTATTTCGTGAATAAGTGCATCCAACGCATCGATTTCATCTACTTTTTTAATGATCTCTCCGTTTTTAAATATAACTGCACATCCATCGCCACCTGCGATACCTATATCCGCTTCTTTCGCTTCGCCCGGTCCGTTTACTACGCATCCCATAACAGCAACTGTTATATCCTTTTCTATATCCTTAACAGCATTTTCAACATCAGAAGCAAGTTTTATAAGATTTATCCTTGTTCTTCCGCAAGTAGGACAGGAAACAATTTTTACTCCGCCAGATTTACCTATAGCTTTAAGAATATCCTTTGCGGCATAAATTTCCTTTATAGGCTCATCTGTAAGAGAAACTCTGATTGTTTCGCCTATTCCATCACATAATAAAGAACCTATTCCTATTGAGGACTTTATAATTCCCATTCTTTCCGTTCCTGCTTCAGTAACGCCAAGATGTAAAGGATAATCACATTTCTGTGAAAGAAGTCTGTATGCACCGATAACATTATTTACATTTGAAGACTTTATCGAAATAACAATATCATCAAAATCGCACTCATTAAGTATCTTTACGTGTCCGAGCGCACTTTCAACGAGTGCTTCAGGAGTAGGAGAACCATATTTCCCAAGAATTTCTTTTTCAAGAGAACCAGAATTCACTCCTATTCTTATAGGGATATTCTTTGATTTGCACGCATCTACAACTGCTTTTACCCTATCCTTATCTCCTATATTGCCAGGATTTATTCTTATCTTGTCTATTCCTGCTGCAACAGATTCAACAGCAAGTCTGTAATTAAAATGGATATCAGCAACAAGTGGAATATTTATCTTATCTTTTATTGCAGGGATGAGTTTCAAAGCCTCTTTGTCAGGTATCGCTGCCCTTATTATATCACACCCTGCTTTTTCGAGAGACATCGCCTGTAAAACACTTCCCTCTATATCATCAGAACGGGTATTGAGCATTGATTGAATATATATTTTTTCGCCATTTAATATACAGTTACCAACTTTTACAGGTTTAATATTTCTCATCTTTTTAACACCTTATTTTCCAAATAATTTTAAAATATCATTAAAAGTAGTAAAAATCATAAGTCCGAACAAAAGAAACATTCCTATCGCACTTATAGTTCCTTCAATTTCAGGTTTGATTTTCTTTTTGATTATAACTTCTATAATTCTGAAAAGAATCTTTCCTCCATCAAGTGCAGGAAATGGTATAAGGTTGAATATACCGACATTTACAGTAATCAAAGACGAAATTGTAAGAACTGTAATAACATTATTGATAAATGCCTGTTGCGGAGAAATAGCACTCCCTATCACAGAAACCACGCCGACAGGACCTGACAAATCTCTCACGCTGTATTCACCTGACACAAGGTCAACAAGAGATAGAATTACAATTCTTGAAATATATATCGTCTGATTTACTGTTCTTTCGCAGATATTCACAAATGTCTTATCTTTACCATAAACGGTAAAATCTATAACCATACTTGAATTACCAGATTCATCTGCAATCAAATCAAAAGTAACTCCTTCAAGTTCTACCTTTTCGCCATCTCTCATGACGGCCATATCAAAAACTCCATCTTTATCTTTAGAGAACTGATATAAAATATCCCCGTCGACAAAAACTCTCATTCCATTAACTTCGATAATTCTGTCATCTACTTTAAGTCCTGTCTGTTCGCTTCTTGCATTTTCATAAAAATTCGAAACAGTTGTAGAAGTTATTTTTCCAGGTTCAAGACAGGTTGTAACAAAAACGAGAATAAACCCAAGTAATATATTCATTACAGCACCTGCAAGAAGAATTACTATTTTCTGCCATGTTTTTTTATTTTCAAATGCCCTTTCATCATATTCAGCATCTTCATCGTTTTCAAACATACAAAATCCGCCGAATGGAAGTAATCTTATACAGAATAACGTTTCTTTTCCTTTTTTCTTAAAAATAGCAGGCCCTACACCAATTGAAAACTCAGCTATTCTTACATCGCATAATTTTGCAACAATAAAGTGTCCGAATTCATGCAAAGCAATAATTATACCGAACATTATAATAGTGATAAGAATACTCATAAATTACCTCTATAATCAAATATTTTGCATAGCAAATTCACGCGCTTCGGTATCAATATTTAAAACATCTTCATAGGATGTAATCTTTTTAGGTGAAAAACAATCCAGAGATTTTTCAATAAGTCTACCGATATCAAGAAATGATATTTTTCCTTCTAAAAAAGCGCTGACAGCAACTTCGTTTACAGCATTTACAATACAAGGATATGAATATCCAAGATTTATCGCTTTTATACAACTTTTAAGTGCAACAAAAGTTTCTAAATCTGGTTTATCGAAAGTAAGTGTCCCATAATCTGTAAGAGATAATGGCTTGACATCACATTCCATTCTTTCAGGATACATAAGTGCATATTGTATAGGAATTTTCATATCCGGAACACCAAGTTGACCGATAACCGAGTTATCATCAAACTCAACAGCAGAATGGAGAACACTTTGTCTGTGAATCACAACCTCAATATCCTTTATATCAAAAAGCCAACGTGCTTCAATATATTCAAGTCCTTTATTCATAAGAGTTGCCGAATCTATTGTTATTTTTTTACCCATGCTCCAATTCGGGTGCATAAGCGCTTCGTCAACACTGACATTTTTGAGTTGCTCAACAGTTCTGCCAAAAAAAGGCCCGCCCGAACCTGTCAGAATAATTTTCTTTGCAGATGATATTTTGTTTCCTCTGAGACACTGGAAAACAGCAGAATGTTCACTATCGATAGGAAAAATATCAACATTTTTCTCTTTGGCTAAAGACATAACAAGATTTCCACCTGCAACAAGTGTTTCCTTGTTTGCAAGAGCAATATCTGTTCCTTTATTTATTGCAGTAAGGGTAGGAAGAAGACCGACCATTCCGACAACAGAATTAACGAACAAATCAACTCCGTCAAGAGATGCGATTTCACATAAGCCTTCCATTCCGCAAAGAATTTTTATATTTGTTCCTGACAATTTTTCTTTCAAAACAGGATAAAATTTATCATTATATACGCATACACACTCGACAGCAAACTCTTTTGCCTGTAAAGCAAGGAGCGAAACATTTGAATAGGCGGCAAGTGCTTTTACTTTATATCCGTATTTTTTACACACCGAAAGAGTCTGTGTTCCTATGGAACCGGTGCTTCCGATAAGGCTTATTGTTTTCATAAAACCACCTCATAAAACATTTAACGGGAACAAGATAAAAAACCTTGTTCCCTTTAAATTTTAATAAAAAATTTCAACATATCTGAGGACAAGCATCATAACAGGTGCTACTAAAAGAACACTGTCAAATCTGTCCATAAGTCCGCCATGGCCAGGCATTATATTACCAAAATCTTTTATATCAACCTGTCTCTTTATGAGTGAAGCAACAAGATCACCTATAATAGCAAGACAGGATGCTACAAGTGAAAATAATACAGCCACAACATAATTAACATTTATTTCAGTACCGTTCCATCCAAGGACAAGTTTATATCCAAAACACGCAAGACTGAAAATGATAGCAGTAATAACGACTCCTCCGACAGCGCCTTCTATTGTTTTCTTAGGAGAAATAGAAGGACAAAGCTTGTGTTTTCCAAGTGTAACTCCTACAAAATAAGCACCCGCATCAGCGAGCCATGATGCTGCAAGTGTAAGACAAAGATAATAAAGCCCATGAATATAATTGTTTCTAATTTCAAAAAAACAGTTCATAGAAAACGATATAAGCATAGTAAATGCTATCATATACGAAAATTTCTCGACTTTGATTTTCTGAAAATAAAACAAAAAGAGAAAAAGAGCAACCAAAGCAAAAACCACATAAAATATTTCAACATATGAGCTTAAAATTTCAAGCTTGAAAAATGGCAATAGCGCGCCAAATGCTACGCATACACCAAACAATAATTTATGTTCATCGCATTTATTAGCACGTAAAATTTCCCATAAAAGAATAGCTGTAATTATTGCTAATGTAAAATTATATGCTATCGTACCAGAAAGAATTACAAGAACCAAAGCAACGCAAATTCCTACAACTGCAGTGATTATTCTTTGCAACATTGCAGTTATACACCTCCAAATCGTCTTTTTCTATTCTTAAATTCGTCAAGTGCCTTGTCAAGATCCTTCTTGTCAAAATCAGGCCAAAGAATATCTGTAAAATAATATTCTGCATAAGCAGCCTGCCATATAAGAAAATTCGACAAACGCAATTCCCCGCTGGGTCTTATTATATAATCAACATCAGGGATACCTTTGGTATATAAAAGATTAGAAAATAAACTTTCATCTATCTGCGATGATGATATAGTACCCTCTTTGACAAGCTCTGCAGCTTGTTTTGCAGCAAATATAATATCATCACGGCCGCCATAATTTATGGCAAGAATCAATGTCATTGCGTCAAAATCCTTGGAATCCTCTTCAAGAGCAATCATCTTGTTTCTGAATTTTTCATCAAAAGCAGATTTATCACCAATAAACATCACTCTGACATTTTCTTTTGTATGTTCTCTTACTTCATCAAGATATTGGTCAAAAAGCGCCATTATAGATTCTACTTCATCTTTAGGCCTTTTCCAGTTTTCAGTAGAAAAAGCATAAAATGTAATGTATTTTATACCAAGTTCTTTACAGTAACTTACTATTTTTCTAAATGTCCTGGCACCTTCCTTATGCCCGAATTTGCGTTCAAGACCTCTTTTTTTAGCCCACCTTCCATTGCCATCCATTATAAAACCTATATGAGCGGGAAGCCTTGATGAATTGTTTTCGGACATATTTTCGCACCTCAAAAATTAGATAGACATAATTTCCTTTTCTTTTTCTTCTGCGGCTTTATCAATGTCAGCAACATACTTATCTGTAAGTTTCTGAACATCCTTTTCGCAGTTTGCAAGATCGTCCTCTGTAATTTCAGAATTTTTCTTCATTGCTTTGAATTTATCCATAGCATCTCTTCTGATATTTCTGATAGTAACCTTGCCTTCTTCAGCAAATTTCTTTATCTGCTTGCAAAGTTCCTTTCTTCTTTCTTCAGTAAGCTGTGGAAATGTAAGTCTTAAAAGTTTACCATCATTTGTAGGAGTAATTCCTATTTCAGAAGCAAGAATTGCTTTTTCGATAAGTTTAAGTGCTGAAGCATCCCAAGGCTGAATAACAAGGACTCTTGCTTCAGCAACAGAGATTGCTGCTAACTGATTGACAGGTGTAGGTGCACCATAATAATCTACAAGAACTTTATCAAGAACCGCAGGATTTGCTCTTCCTGCTCTTATTGTTGAATATTCATGTTTAAGAGAATTAAGACATTTCTCCATTTTTTCTTTTGCTGAATTCATCTGTTCTTTCATTTTTAATCTGTCCTTTCAAATTAATCTGTTGTAACCAATGTTCCGACATCTTCACCGAGAAGCGATTTGTAAATATTGTCAGGATTATCAAGGTTAAATACAAGGATAGGTATATTGTTATCACGGCACATAGAAGCAGCCGTCATATCCATAACTTTAAGACCCTTTGCAAGGATTTCACTGAAATTGATTGTCGAGTATCTTACAGCATCATCGTACTGATTAGGGTCTTTATCGTATACGCCATCTACCATTGTCGCTTTAAGAATAATCTCTGCATCTATTTCAGCAGCTCTGAGTGATGCTGCTGTGTCTGTTGAGAAAAATGGATTTCCTGTTCCACAGCCGAATATAACTACTCTTCCTTTTTCGAGATGTCTTACCGCCCTGTTTCTGAGATAAGGTTCAGCTACCTGTTGCATAGTAATCGCTGTCTGAACTCTTACAGGAACTCCAATACTTTCAAGAATATCAGCAACAGCAAGTGCATTCATGGCAGTCGCTAACATACCAATGTGATCTGCCCTTGTTCTGTCCATAGCACCACTTGAACGACCGCGCCAGAAATTTCCTCCTCCGACAACGATTCCTATTTCAACACCAGCATCATAACATTTTTTTATACTTTCACAGATACCGGTAATGATATTATAATCAAGTCCCATTGATTTTTCTCCTGCAAGTGCTTCGCCGCTGAGTTTCAGAAGTATTCTTTTATATTTTGGTTCCATATTACACCTCGTAAACAATAAATGTCAATTCAGCATAGATTTTCAATCCTGCTCAATCTATATTTTACTATATTTTCGCAATTAAGTAAATAGATTTTATAAAAAATGTTTATTCATTTTCACAAGCTTTTACTGCCTTCATATAGATCGCACATTCGAGACGTTTCTTTTCTATTTCGCAAGACATCTTATAAGCATTATGAACATCGCCGGCATATATGTAGTTATTCGCATTACATCCGCCACTGCAATAGAATTTTGCCCAACATTTTTTGCACTCTTCCTTTGTGTATATATGTGCTGAAGCAAAATAATCCTTTATTTTATAATCAAATGTCTCTTCGTTGAGATTGCCCATTTTCCATTCGTCAATTCCTACGAACTGATGACAAGGATAAATATCACCATTAGGGCTGATGGCTACATATTCATTTCCGCATCCACAACCTCTTAATCTTTTTATAGCACAAGGGCCCTGGTCAAGATCGAGCATAAAATGGAAAAAATTAAAATGTTTGCCGTTTTTGTCATTTTCAAGGAGTCTTTCTGCAAGTTTATCGTATTCAGCAAAAATAGCAGGAAGTTCTTTTTCGGTAAGAGCATAAGGCGCTGTATCAGGAGCAACCACAGGCTCTACTGATATCTGATCAAATCCCTGTTCGTAAAGATGGAAAACATCTTCAGAAAAATCAAGATTATATTTTGTATATGTTCCGCGGACATAATACTCCTTATTTCCTCTTGAATCAACGGTTTTGCGGAATTTCTCTATGATTGTATCATAGCATCCTGTTCCGTCGATACGATGACGCATTTTATCGTTCACGCACTTTCTTCCGTCTATCGAAAGAACGACATTTGACATCTCTTTATTGATGAAATCTATCTTATCATCTGTAAGAAGAAGACCATTTGTTGTAACTGTAAAGCGGAAATTCTTGCCACACTCTTTTTCGCGCATTCTCGCGTATTCTACGATTTCTTTTACAACATCAAAATTCATAAGAGGCTCTCCGCCGAAGAAATCCAGTTCAAGATTCTCTCTGTTTCCTGATTTTTCGAGAAGAAAGTCTATAGCTTTTTTTCCTGTTTCAAGCGACATAAGACTTCTACCCATTCCAAAATCTCCTGTTTCCGCAAAGCAATACTCACATCTTAAATTACAATCCTGAGAAATAAGAAGACACATCGCCTTTACTGGAGAAGCGACTGAGTATTTTGCAAATCTTTCATAATCATCTTCAGAGAAAAGAATTTTTTCTTTGTAAAGAGAGTAGAGTTCATCATAACAGGATACTATTTCATCTGCATTGTATTTCCCTGAAAGCCCATCAATTATATTATCAGGGCATTTTTCATCCATAGGAACTTTTATATAATCAAGAATTTCATAACTGAGATCGTCAACAACATGAACTCCACCGCTATGAACATCGAGAACGATATTCATATCATTATATTTATATTTATGTATCATAAGTTTCCTCCTGAATCAAGGCAAAAAGTAAAGGGACATTTCTGTCCCTTTTTAAGTAAAACAATTATTACTTGTTTTCGCACTTCTGATTTGCTACTGTACAAGATGTCTTACAAGCTGACTGGCATGAAGCCTGGCACTTTCCACATCCGCCTTTTTCAGCAGTTTTCTTGAGATTTGCAGCGTTGATTGTTTTGATGTGTTTCATTTATAATTCCTCCATTACAATTTTATTTACCGAATTACAGAATATGTAAAACGGCACATCCAAAACCTTAAGGATATTATACCACATATTACATATGATTTCAATAGTTTTTAATAAAAAGTTTAAATTCTTATCTTTGAGTTAACTCCTATGATGCCACCTATTATGCTACATATCATAATCATTGATAATTTCGAAAAAAATGCCGATGTAAACGGATTTCTTAAAAGCAGCAGATTAAGAGCGATAAGTATGCTGAATGATATTCCACCACATATAATGCCTATCAAAATCCCGTCTTTTCTTCGTTTTTTACCAACAAGAAAACTAAAAAAATAGCTACCAACACATACCGAAACGCTTCCGAATGTAGAAACTGCGCCGTCCGAAACATCTATTCCTGTCATAGCAAAAGAAAATAACATAAGACATATTATAGTTACAGCGACACCTGTGCCAACAGATGAAAGCCAAAGATATAATTTACTATTTTTAAAATTGTTGTTATAACGCAAAATACTCCCCTCCTGATATTACGAAATTTCTCAATAATATCTATTCGGGGAGTATATATTTTATTCTTCTTTAGCGTCGTGAATAGTTGCGTTTGACTGAATAGCAGCAGTTTTTATTCTGATTTTACTTCTGTCTCCACCTGTTTCGATAACAACTGTATCTTCGCCCTTACGAACAACGATTCCTACAATTCCTCCGATAGTAGTAACTTCGTCACCTATCTGAAGATTTTTACGCATTTCCTCTTCTTCCTTCTGCTTTTTCTTCTGAGGTCTTATCATTATAAAATACATAATAGCAAAGAATGCTACGCAAGGAAGTATTGTTGTGAGAAGAAAAGCTGTAACGGAAGGCTCTTCTGCTGTTGTATTAGCTGTAGCAACAATAATGTTTAAAAGTTCGTGCATTTTATTCCTCCGGATTATATTTATTTTGACAACTGAATTGCAATTCTTCATTAGCAATAGTTTCAACATAAATTATATGATAACACATTTTCATAAGTATTTCAAGTATGTTTTTTAAATTAGTGGAAATAAAATCTAAAAGACACTTTTGATATAAAAATCAAAAGTGTCTTTTTAATCATCTTGAAAGATATTCTTCGATTCCGTTTGCGATGGCATTTGCTATTCCGTCCTGATGTTTTGAATTACTCATCGCCATGGCCTCTTCATAATTCGAAACAAATCCGATTTCAACAAGAATAGAAGCAAAATCCTGCTCAAGAGTTACATAATAATAACTCTGTTTTGCACCTCTGTTTTTATTAGAACCATCGCTATAAACATTATTGGTAAAATATCTTGAAACCTGTTTAGAAACACTGTTTGCAAGAGGATAGGAATATGGAGTAAAATACCACGCTTCTGTTCCTCTTACCGAAGAATCCGAGGCTTTATTTCCGTGAAGCGAAATAAATACATCGGGATTATATTGTCTTGCGATAACAGGTCTTTGCTCTGTATCATAAAATGTCGACTCTGTTTTAAGACGATAAACCGTAGCACCTCTCGCCTTGAGTTTTGATTCAAGAAGTTTAGAAACCGCAAGTGCTACTGACTGGTCTGTAATGTGTCCTACTCCTCCCGGGTCTATCTTTCCGTTCGCGGTAACACCGTGTCCTGGGTCGATTACAATTACAGAACCTGCAAGAGAGCCACTATTTCCGTTAAATCTGAATGTAAGATATCCGTTATCATCATAATACGATGTCACTCCTCCGAAAATGCCTTTTCTTGCAAGGTTCAGAGTGAGTTTGTTTCTTGAAACATTTGTAGTCGAAGCATCGCTCCAAGAAGCGGACGAGAACAACGAACCAGATGGCATATCAACAGAACCATAAGCATTATTTGTATAATCAAATGTAATAGATACCGTTGACGCACTGAAACTTGAAACCTCATATCCATCTGTATAAGACACTCCACCGTAAGAAATAGAAAATGGCGTTCGTTTGTTAAGTTTCAATTTCAGAATTGTGTCATACCCATCCTGTGTACAGGAAACAACAGATATATCATTCTGACCGATAGGAGAATTTTCAAGAACTTTAACATCGGAAGCCTTGAATCTCTTACCCGAAAGTGTAAGATAATACTTTACTCCGCTATATGTTACCGTTTTGACACAATAATCAATAGTTCCTGAAGGAAGTCTTGCCATATCAGGAGTTTTTATACTATCTGTCGTTTTGTAATTATAGACATTTGTATCATCATACTTTGTTTTGAGAATACTTCCATCAGCATTATTCGGAACTTCAGGAAGTGGTGAAACAACTATTGTAGATCCATAAAGCGATTCATTAAATTTAGCGCCGTTCTTTCCTGCATAAGTTCCGTATACAACAACCTGTCCCAAATCCTGAGCCTTTCCTATAATTCCTTTAGGCGTAGTATATGTAGCAGTAAAATAAGCGTAACTTGAGTTTGCTTCTCCTTCGATACTTCCTTCGTTCTGAACAAGCTGTATGCTCTTTCCGTTGATCTGAGCGGTTACATAAGAACCTTTATATGCTATCGCACGTATAGTGATATTTGTTCCACCATCCACTTCCATCGCACCGCTTGGTTCAACAGATTTGAGAACAGTAACTTTTCTTGTTATGTTATATGTTGTCGTTTTGCCTTTATTTTTGATAGTAAAGGTATTAAGACCTACATCAAGGTCAACTTCGTAATAGAAGTTTCCTGCATCGTTAAGCTGTATTTCTTTACCATTGAAATAAACAGTAAAATTAGGATCAAAGCTACCCATAAAAGCAACAGTAGGTTCTTCTGTTGTGAATTTCTTCGATGAAGGAGATACTATTTTGAGTTCATTGTCAATAGTATCAAGATTTATAGTAGAATCATAATATTTCCCTAAAAGATCCGTACTTTCTTCGACGTTCTTGACAAGGTCTGTGTAAGATTTAAAAGCGCTCCCCTTGTATCCGTCAACCTTCTCCGTAATAAGAAGCTGTTTTACAACCTGATCAGGAGAACTCCATCCCTGTTCGTCCGTGTATATCTTCTGGTTATTGTGCATTACATAAAAAGGGAGATTTTCAAGAACAGCATAATTCGCCCACCAACGAACAAGTTCTTCAAAAGGAACATTTTCATCTGTAATAGCACCCTGTGCATCAAGCATAATAAAATCAGCATATCCATACTGAACATAGGAGAGAGTATCCGCGTATCCATCTGAAAGCGCCTCGAATTGTCCAAAAGTCTGTGAACCCTTTTCGTTTGTTGTATAGTTAGACCAGACATCTGAAATATAAATTCCTACAGGAACAGTATTATTCGTTTTTCTTATAGCATCACTTACAAGGCTAAAAACATAAGCCCCATTATCCATAAGCCAGTTTTCAAAACCTATTCCTGAACCATTCTGCATATAGTCGTTAAGACTCGTCTTGTTTTTAGACGAATAATAACCATTCAGAAGTATGCCATCAACTCTGTTTTTTGCTGTAAAATAATGAGTTTTTATCGCAAGATAATCTATTCTTTCCTGTAAAGTCTTATTTTCAAGACTCGTAAGAACAAAATTTATATCAAACACAAGATAAACAAAAAGTCCGTTATCTTTAGCTTTTGATATCGCCATTTCAACCGGAGTAACTTCTACAGTATCATTTATATCATCGGAGTAATAAGCCTTACCATTATAAGATGTAAAGATAATAACCGAGTTCATACCAAGTGATGAAATATTCGACATTATTTCATCAAGTTCAGCGGAAATCTGTTCTGATGTAGGTTCTGACTTGATAATCACCCCATCTTCTGTTTGAGTAATAATTTCTTTTGCAAAATCAATAGAAGGTCTTAATGTTACAGCTTTCATATAGTCAGGAAAGGTAAACTGACTTACATATTCAGGTTCAACAAAATCTTCAAGTTGTTCATCAGTAAATGCATTTTCTGTAGGAACAACTGTTTCAGGAACTGTTGTTACCTCTGTCCCTTCCATAACAGCTGATATCTGAACACTGTTTTGTGCAAAAAAAGCTATAAACACAACAAACATAGCAAATATTTTTGAAATAACACGTTTTCTCATACCTTTCCCTCCTTTCTGTCACTCAAGTTGTGATTCCAGTGCTTCCAATTCAGATTGAATTTTACTTTTTTGTGCTGACGATGGTTTAAAAAGGTTTTCGTATCTGAAGAAAGCTACTCCTCCGTAATGCGAAGGATATTGATTTTTAAAATAAGAAATCTGCTTTGAAAGAACCTGAGGTTCATTCTCCATTTCTCCGTCCGCGGCACGATATGCCGCAAGCCCTACGACAAGTTTTACATTTTTATTTGTATGTATAGAACACCATTGTCCAAGCATTTTATCATAAGCAGCAGACTTATGTGTAAATCCCCAGTATATCTGCGGAATTATGTAATCGCAATATCCGTTTTTAGAACACCATGTTTTTACATCTGCACAATGATAAGCATATAAGTTGTCTATATTCCCCGCAGGACTTATACCAAATAAAACCGATGGATTGATATTCTTTACACCGCTATAAATTTCCTTTACCATAAGATTTATATTGTTAACCCTAAAACTTTTCAAATCAGAATAACCACTTGAAGAAAACGCAGATTTATCAAAAGAATTTGTAAACGATGATTGATAAAAATAATCATCTATATGAATTCCATCAACATTATACTTTGAAATTATCTCCTGTGCGCCATTTACAATAAGTTGTCTTACTTCTTTATAAGCAGGATTAAGCCAATATGTTCCGTTTACATTAACGATATATGTACCATTTTTGTTTTTCGCCCATTTTTTAATCTGATAAGAATCAGATATTTTTTTCATATCATCTTCTGTCACAGTACGCATAGGGTTTATCCATGCATGAAACGAAAGACCTCTTTTATGTGCCTCTTCTACAAGTATTTCATATGGGTCAAACGAAGGTTTTGCACCAATTTCTCCTGTTATGTTCTTTGACCATGGATATAAATCTGAAACATAGAATGCATCTCCATGGGAACGAGCATGAACATAGACTGTGTTGATTCCCATAGATACGCAATTATCATACATCTCACATACAGATTTCCTGAATTGCGATTCCGACTTTCCTTTAAGAACATTCTGAAATTCAAGGAAGGAAATCCATATTCCGATCTGGTTACTGTAATTAAGAGGAGTGTAATTTGAAGGATTGTATGTAGCCTTCGGTATAGTTGTAGTCGTTGCAACGGTTGTAGTTATCGGAACAGCGGTTGTGGTCGCAACAGTTGTAGTAGTTGTTGTTTCTTCTGTTGTTGTAACAATGGTTGTTTCCTGAGTTACAGGTTTTGTTGTAGTTTCTGAAGTCTGACTTATAGATTCAGAAACTAACGTGTTTTCTGATGTATATTCTGTTTCTACGGGTAATTCAAGTTCAGAAATCAAAGTCGTGTCAGAATAAAGTGTTCCGTCAGGATTAAAAAAATCTATAATCTCTCCTGAAGAAATTGTCGATTCTTCTTCGTATGGAATACTTTCTATTTCCTTACGACAAGCTGTCAATAAACTAATTATAAGAAAAAATGTCAGGATTAAAGATATTTTCTTTTTCATATGACAACTCCATAAAAATAATACAATATGTATATTTATTATACAACTTTACAAAATAATAGTCAATATAAAAGACAAAATAAATGCTTTTCCAAATAAAAGAAACCCGAAGAAAAACATATTTCTTCGGGTTTTAATTTTGTTATTTCTTTAAACGATTGAGTTTATCAAAAAATCGTTATAAAGCCGCTTTAAGTTCGTCAACCTTATCTGTCTTTTCCCATGCTACATCAAGTTCTTCTCTTCCCATATGACCATAAGCAGCGAGATTTTTATACTGTGACTTTCTGAGGCCAAGAGTTTTTATAATCGACGCAGGCCTTAAATCAAATACCTTATCAACAGCAGCTGCAAGTTGTTCTGATGAGTACGAGCTTGTACCATAAGTCTGAACAAGAACAGATACAGGCTTCGCGACACCGATTGCATAAGCGAGTTCCACTTCGCATTTTTCAGCAAGACCCGCCGCTACGATATTTTTAGCAATATATCTTGCCATATAAGCACCTGAACGGTCAACTTTTGTGGGATCTTTTCCTGAAAACGCTCCGCCACCGTGACAAGCATATCCGCCATAAGTATCAACTATAATCTTTCTTCCCGTAAGACCACTATCTCCGTGAGGTCCGCCAATAACAAACCTTCCTGTAGGATTTACATAGTAAACTGTATTTTCATCCATAAGTTCAGCAGGAATAGTCGTCTTTATCACCTTTTCTATAATATCTTTTCTTATCTGTTCAAGAGTAACATCATCGCTATGCTGAGAAGAAACAACAACTGTATCCACTCTCACGGGCTTTCCATCTTCGTATTCAACAGTCACCTGTGATTTTCCGTCGGGGCGAAGATAAGGCAAAGTTCCGTTCTTTCTGACTTCTGAAAGTTTTTTTGAAAGTTTATGTGCAAGTGAGATTGGCATAGGCATAAGTTCTTCTGTTTCATTACAAGCATAGCCAAACATCATGCCCTGATCCCCTGCACCTGTAACATCGTTGTCAGCAGATGAGCCTTTTTTAGCCTCATCAGCTTTATCAACTCCCATTGCAATATCAGCAGACTGTTCATCAATGCTTGTGAGAACAGCGCATGTATTTCCGTCAAAACCACACTCAGCATTATCATAACCGATATCAATAACTGTTTTTCTTACTATTTTAGGAATATCAACACTTGCTGTTGTTGTAATTTCACCCATACAAAGCACCATACCTGTGGTACAAGCAGTTTCGCAAGCAACGCGCGCCATTGGATCCTGTTCAAGAATAGCATCGAGAACAGCGTCTGAAATCTGGTCACAAACTTTGTCGGGATGTCCTTCTGTAACCGATTCTGAAGTAAAAAATGTTTTCATTTATAATTCCTCCGTATTGATTTATTTGAAAACCAATAGCCGAATAAAAAACGCTTTCGAAACATCGAAAGCGTCTGATTTCTAAAAAATCCTCATCTTTCGGATTGCTCCGCAGGAATTAGCACCTTATTTTGAATAGGTTGCCGGGCTTCATAGGACCTGTTTCCTCCGCCACTCTTGATAAGGCTATTCAATTTTCAAGATTATTATACTATATAGGTCAAGTTATGTCAATAGAATTATTTCAGAAATTTAATAGCAATAATAATCCCAACAAGTACAATAAGAACAAGAACCGCTATTATATTGAAAAGTAATGCTGATTTCTTTTCAGAGTTTTCAGGTTCTTCCTGTTTAGGCATAAGCTTTGCTTTTCTGAGTATTTTAACAAGAGGCTTATAGAGAATAAATGTAATAACCGCATTGATAAGTGCTTTTATAAGATTAAATGGTAAAAATCCGGGCAACATCAAACCGACAACTACTTCTGTCGGAACTTTAAGATATAGTGGAGTTATAAAATAGTTCCACATAAGCATAGCAAGCGTCATTACAACTACGCCCGCACAAAGCCCTATAACTGCAGAATTTATGGATTTTTTGCGTTTATATATTATTGATGCAGGAAGGACAAACGAAAGTGTTGAAAAAATGTTCATAATAAGTCCGTATGGTCCTGTACTGCTTATTGTAAGCATTTCTATAAAAGAAACAACCACAGATACCAAAGATGCAGATAAAGGTCCGTATAAAAATCCCGATATTGCTATGATAACATCCTTTGCCTCATATTTAAGGAAATCAACCGCAGGAATGAATGGTATTCTTATCAGAAATACAGTAAGATAAGAAATTGCTGCCAACATTGAAAGGACAATCATTTTTTTGAGTTTTTCATTTTTCATATACTCTATCACCTCTAAAAAATAAAAAGCGCCCGCAAATATACCTTGCGGGCGCAAACAGACAATAAATCGCCTATTTTTGTTTCTTCAATCCGGACTTTACCGTTGGTATCGGAATCCAACCGATTCTGCGCAAGCGCTCGTAGACTAACCTTTTTAGGCATTACTACCAGTGAGGAATTTCACCTCGCCCTGAAACAAGTATCAATATTTAATTATATGCAATATTATTCGCAATCTTCACAATCGCATTCTTCAAGATCGAATTCAAGAAGTTCATTGCAATTAGGACAGTTGATGGATCCGTCTTCAATCATATACTCGTCGAGACAGATTGAATCTCCGCAACTCGGGCAAACAACTTCATAAAGGAAATCGTCATCTGCGCAATCACAATCGCAATCATCATCGCAACAATCACAGTCGCAATCACAATCATCACCGTAAAGATCTTCTTCTACATCGCCAAGATCCTGATCGATTGTATCAACAAGTTCTGTGATTTCGTCGATTTCATCCTGAACTCCTTCGATAACATCAGCCATTTCTGAAAGAATATCAGCCATCTGAAGTAAAACCTTACCTTCAGATGTTGAATCGTTTATATCAAGACCTGACATAAGACCATTAAGATAAGCAACTTTTTCTGTAAGACTCATAATATTGCCTCCTTATTAAAAATCAATAATAGAATTAAACTCTTTCCATGTACTCGCCTGTACGAGTGTCGATTCTGATTGTTTCGCCCTGATCGATGAAAAGAGGAACTTTAATTTCAGCGCCTGTTTCAAGAACTGCAGGCTTTGTTGCGTTTGTAGCAGTATCACCCTTGAATCCAGGGTCTGTTTCTGTTACAACAAGTTCAACAAAGTTGGGGGGTTCAACAGCGAATACCTTGCCCTTGTATGAGCAAACTTTACATACCATCTGTTCCTTAACGAACTTGAAGTTGTCTGAAAGTTCTGATGAGCTGATAGGAACCTGTTCATATGTTTCAGAGTCCATAAAATAGTAAAGATCTCCATCAGAATAAGAATATTCCATATCCTTTCTTTCAACAAAAGCTGTAGGGAATTTTGCTGAAGGGATATAACTCTTTTCAATTACTGCACCTGTAATAACGTTTTTGATCTTTGTTCTTACAAATGCTGCGCCTTTACCGGGCTTAACATGCTGAAATTCAACAATCTGGAGAACATTTCCGTCTTCTTCGAAAGTAACTCCGTTTCTGAAATCTCCTGCTGTAATCATAAGAAACCTCCGTATGTCATAATTTAATATTATTATTGTACTTCATTTTATATAAAAAATCAAGTATTTTTTACAAAACAATCAATTCTTTAGAAAAATTCGTCAGATTATATACTTTATCTTTCTTGACAGCGATTAAATCTTCTATTCTAACACCAAAATTACCAGGAAGATATATTCCCGGTTCTATAGTAACTACCATTCTATCCTCAATAATCGGATGAACGCATGGTTCTTGTGGTGCAATAGATGGGTACTCGTGAATGTCCATCCCGACACCATGTCCTGTGGCATGTCCGAATTTATCTCCATATCCCTGTTCTTTTATATAATCTCTTGCTGCAGCATCGATATCTTCAAGTCTTGCTTCAAAAGCCACTTTTTCAATCGCTCTTTTCTGTGCTTCAAGAACAATATTATAGACATTAAGATATTTATCAGTTGGTGTTCCAAAAAAGATATTTCGTGTCATATCACTACAATATCCGTAATATTTAGCACCGCAGTCGATAAGAATATTAGTTCCTTTTTTCAATGTCCTGTTTGAAGGAACCCCATGGGGTTTGGATGAATTGCTTCCAAACAGAACTATTGTATCAAAAGCTGTTTTTTCAGCACCGAATCTTGAAATATATTCATAATACTTTGCAGCAAGATAACGTTCAGATACACCCTCTCTGATATCGTTTTTTATAAGAGAATCAAGTGCTTGTTCTGAAATAAGCTGAGCTTTATGAATTTTATTCAGTTCAGAATCGGTCTTATTGGTTCGTATTACTTCAATTCCTGAACTCACAAAATTACTATCAAGTATTTCTATTTTCGGGAAATTCATTTTAAGATCTACAAATTTGCTTACAGTAAGGTGTTCTGCTTCTATTCCTATTCTTGTAACACCATGTTTTTCAAAGCACTCAGAGAGTTGTTTTTTTATATTCTTACGAAGAACAACCTCGCAATTCATTGCTTCACGACAAGCATCTTCATAATATCTGGAATCTACAAAAAGATAACACCACGCGCCTGTACGAGCGGCCACAAAAATAGCCTCTGAAATATTTGCTTCTGTAAAATATCTTATATTTGTATCAGATGTAAGTATTATACAATCAACATATTTATAGCATTTATCATATAAAGAATGAACATAATTCCCTACATATGGTGCATCCTTCATGCTTTTACCCCCTTGATATCCAAAAGAGCATCAATAGCAAGACAGTAACTGTACTTTCCAAATCCTGCTATCTGTCCTTTACAAACAGGAGCAATTACAGATTTTGTTCTGAATTCATCTCTGCCGTGGATATTGCTGAAATGAACTTCTATGCAAGGAATATTAACGGCTGATATAGCATCTCTTATAGCATAGCTATAATGAGTATAGGCGCCAGCATTAATTACTATGCCATCGTAAACACCCAGAGCAGAATGAATCTTATCTATAATCTCACCTTCGTGATTAGTCTGAATAATTTCTGTTTCAATTCCCTTTGATTTTGAATAATCGTAAAGATATTCGCATATATCGGAATAAGTTTCGCTGCCATAAATTCCCTTTTCGCGCATTCCGGTGAGATTGATATTAGGCCCGTTAATGATAAGAATTTTCATAAAAATGCCTCCTGAAACTATCTCAAGTTCATATAATAATCTTTCATAGATTTTGCATCTATTCCTTGTGTTCCTGCACTTTCACAGATAAAAGTCGGTGATATTCCATATCTATAAACAAGTTCCATCAAAGGCTCATATTCAGGTCCGTAAACCGTATCCTCAAATGTAAGATGGCGTTTTTCTCCGCCATTTTCTGTATATTCTATCTTACTGAAATGAGAATGGAATTCGTTAAGTCTTGATTTCCCGAGTTTATTTTCAATAGTTTTAAGTATCAATTCGTAATCTTCTCTTGTTTTTGAATTACCAAAAGTCCTTGCGTTAAGATGACCAAAATCTATACAAGGTATAAAACTTTCATCAACCAGACAGAGTTCCATAACCTCATCAAGATTGCCGAGTTGATTAACTTTACCCATAGTTTCGGGACAACATCTTATATGAGAAAGTCCTTCTGAAACAAGTGCCTCTCTTGCTCTTTTCAAAGTATCTTTTGCGAAAAAAAGTGCTTCTTCTCGTGATATTTTAGAACAAGAGCCAGAATGTATGACTATTCTTGTGCCACCAAGCCAATCAACCGCTCTGGCACTCTGAAGAATATAATCTATACTTTTATCCCTTTTTTCTTTTTCAATGCTTGAAAGAGAAATAAAATAAGGTGCATGAAGAGACATTGTAATATTCTTTTCTTTCGCTTTATCAGCGATATTTCTCGCGAGTTCTTCTTTTATTCTTACTCCCTGTCCGCATTGATATTCAAAACAATCAAGTCCCATTTCGCAAAGATAATCAGGAACATCCAGAGAATTCTTATACCCCTTGATTTTAAAATCTTCAGGAGTACCTGCAGGTCCGAAAATAGCTGTCATGCTTTTTTTCTCCTTGATTTGAAATCGTGTTTTCTTGGAAGAAACGGTGTTTCAAGAACACGTTTGAATCTAAAAAACAACCCATCTTCCAGTTCAATAGGATAAACATAAATAGTCGGCATTCTTTTTATATTCGCCCCAAGCATATCTGTAAAAATCTGATCCCCGACTATTGCAACTTCATTTTTCGAAAGACGCATAGCCTTTCTGGCTTCATCAATCCCCTTGGTAAGAGGCTTTGCACCATCTGAAATAAACGGAAGTTGTAACATCTGAGCAAAAGGTCTTACTCTATCATATTTATTATTTGAAACAATAACAAGTGGAATATCAGCACTCTTCATTGCATTTATCCAGGCAATGATATATTTAGGTGGCTTAGGATTATTATGCGTGGTTAATGTGTTATCCAAATCCAGAATAAGTCCCTTTATGCCATTCTGTTTAAGAAAAGCGGATGTTATCTCGGTTACTGTATTAAAAACAAAAGTAGGTTTAAACAGCATTTCAAATTCTCCTCATAATGAAAAAGCGAGCAGAGAAAAACTGCTCGCCCTCATTGTTAGTTGTACTTACGCTTACGCGCAGCTTCGGACTTCTTCTTACGCTTAACCGAAGGCTTTTCATAGTGTTCTCTTTTACGAACTTCAGCTATTACGCCATCTTTAGCGCAGCTTCTCTTAAAACGCTTGAGTGCTGTGTCAAGTGATTCGTTCTTACCAACACGGATTTCTGCCATTTCTCATTCCCTCCCTTTGCCATTTGACAGAGGATTATATACCAGAAAAATCTGATACTATAAGCATCAAATTATGGTAACAAAATATTCATATCTCGATGATACAAAAATTATTATACACCATAACCATATAAATTGTCAAGTGGTTTTTTAAAAATTACTTAACAACGATATTTACAAGTTTCTTAGGAACATAAATTTCCTTAACAATGTCCTTTCCTGCTATAAAATCAGCAATTTTCGCATCTGATTTAGCAATTGCAATAACATCATCCTTTTCTGCATCCGATGCAATCATAACTGTTCCTCTGAGTTTACCATTGACCTGAACTGCTATTTCGATTGTATCTTCGATGCAGAACTCTTCGTTATATTCAACCCACTTTGCGTCATGAACATATCCGCCGAATCCGCATAATTCATAGATTTCTTCTGTAATATGAGGTGCAAAAGGATTGAGCATAATAAGCAAATCTCTGTATTCCGCTCTGTTTATTGTTCCAATATCGTAAATATTATTGATTAAAGTCATCATAGCAGCAACCGCTGTATTGAACTTCATATCTTCGATATCCTTTGATACCTTCTTAATAGTTCTGTGCATAGCTGCTCTGAGTTCAGGGCGATATCCATCACCATCAACGATTTTATCCTGAAGTGCCCATATTCTATCAAGGAATCTCTTACATCCCTTCATACTGTTTTCACTCCAGGGAGCTGCCTGTTCATAATCTCCCATAAAGAGAACATAAACTCTTAAAACATCTGCACCATATTCATCAACAACATCATTAGGGTCTATAACGTTTCCTCTTGACTTACTCATCTTAACGCCATCGGGTCCTAAAACAAGGCCCTGAGCAGTTCTCTTTGAATAGGTTCTTCTGTTGTAACAGCGCCTATATCATAAAGGAACTTATGCCAGAAACGAGAATAGATAAGGTGTCTTGTAACATGTTCCATACCACCATTATACCAGTCAACAGGCATCCAGTAATCAAGTGCTTCCTTTGAAGCAAGCGCTTCAGCATTTTTAGGATCACAATAACGAAGGAAATACCATGATGAACCTGCCCACTGAGGCATTGTATCTGTTTCACGTTTTGCATCCTTACCACACTTAGGGCATTTGCAATTCACAAATGAATCAATCTTAGCAAGAGGGCTTTCCCCGTCTGTTCCGGGTCTGAAATCATCAACAGGAGGAAGTCTTAAAGGAAGTTCTTCATAAGGAACAGGAACTATTCCACATTCAGGACAATGAACTATGGGAATAGGTTCACCCCAGTATCTCTGACGATTGAATGCCCAGTCTTTCATCTTATACTGAACGCCCTTTTCACCGCATCCCTTTTCAGCAAGAACAGAAAGCATCTTTTCGATAGCATCCTTTTTATTGCTTATTCCATCAAGGACGCCTGAGTTTACCATTTCTCCATCGCCTGTATAGGCTTCCTTTGAAATGTCCCCGCCCTTGATTACTTCGATTATATCAATTCCGAATTTTTTAGCAAAATCATAGTCTCTTGAGTCATGTGCAGGAACTGCCATAATAGCACCTGTACCATAACCCATCATAACATAGTCTGAAATATAGACAGGAATTTCTTTCTCTGTAATAGGATTGATTGCAGAGAGTCCCTCTATTCTCACACCTGTTTTATCCTTAACAAGCTGAGTTCTTTCAAATTCACTCTTAAGAGAACATTCCTTCTTGTATTCATCAAGAGCATCAATATTTGTGATTTTATCACGATATTTTTCAATAATAGGATGTTCAGGAGCGATAACCATAAATGTTACGCCGTAGAGTGTATCAGGACGAGTAGTGTAAATTCTGAGTTTTTCGTCAATACCCTTAATATCAAAATTTACAAAAGCTCCTGTTGAACGACCTATCCAGTTTTCCTGCTGAAGTTTAATCATAGGAAGATAATCTACTTTTCCGAGTCCTTCCAGAAGCTTATCAGCATATTCTGTAATTCTGAGATACCATACTTCTTTAGTCTTCTGAACAATATTGGTATGACAGATATCGCACTTACCACCCTGTGAATCTTCGTTTGAAAGAACAACCTTACAACTGGGGCAGTAATTTACGAGTGTCTTATCTCTGAAAACAAGTCCGTTTTCAAACATTTTAAGGAAAATCCACTGTGTCCATTTGTAGTAATCTTCTTCAGTAGTATCAATTACTCTGTCCCAGTCGAATGAAAATCCTACTCTTTTAAGCTGGCTTGTGAACTTTTCGATATTATTGTCAGTTACCTTACGAGGATGTGTTCCTGTCTTTATCGCCGTATTTTCTGTAGGAAGACCGTAAGCGTCAAATCCTATAGGAAAAAGAACATTATATCCCTCTAAACGTTTTTTACGGCATACGACTTCAAGTCCTGAATAAGCCTTGATATGACCTACGTGCATTCCCGCCCCTGAAGGATATGGAAACTCTACGAGCCCGTAAAATTTAGGTTTACTGCGGTCTATTACTGCATTGAATGTTTTGTTTTCATCCCAGTAATTCTGCCATTTCTTTTCAATGTTCAAAAAATCGTACTTCATTCTTATCAACCCTTTATGTTATTTTTTTATAATTGACTTTAATTTGCTGTAACAAGATGACTTATATCCATCTCTTTACCATCCGACCATAGTCGTTCGAGCGAGTAGAATTCTCTTGTTTCTTTGTAAAAGATATGAACAAGGATATCAGAATAATCGAGTATTATCCACGTAGACCCTGAATGTCCCTCTGTTCTTGTAGGTTCTATACCAAGAAGTGACAACTGATATTCAACTTCATCAGCCAGCGCCTTGGTCTGAGTTGTACTGTTCCCGCTTGCTATTATAAAGTAATCTGCAAGAATTGTCAAATCGTGTATATTGATAGCTTTTATATCTTCCGCTTTCTTTTTATCAAGAGCGGTTACAATCTTTTCTATAATCTCATTCTGAGTCATCCGTTTTCCTCGCCTTCTTTGAATTATATATGTATCTGTTATATGCCTCTATTGTGTGCTTTGGCAAAAGAGATTTTCTTCTGACAACATCCGATACGGAATACTGCAAAGCATAAATCATAGACTCTTCTATATCTTTTTTTACAAGTTTTCTCATATAATCAACATCAGGATAATCCCTGTCTGCTGATGTAAGATCTGCTAAATAGATAATTTCTTCAAGCAAAGTCATATCTTTTCTTGCAACAGTATGAAATCTTATCGAATTAAGTATATCCTCATCATCTATTTCAAGAACCGTTCTGCAATAAACTTCCCCTGCTATCCCATGCCACAACTGAGGAATTATAAGTTCTTCATCTGTAACATCTTTATTGCTAAGTTCAAGAAGTTTTCGCTGTTCTGAATGTGGTATATCTTTACATATGTCATGAAGAAGTCCTGCTACATATGCTTTTTCTTCATCGGCACCCCATATTTCAGCAAGTTTTTTTGCCTTATCTGCTACATTAATACTATGAATGTATCTTTTTTTGCTTAGTCTTTCTTCAAGAACGCTCTTGAATTTTTCAATATCGTATTTCAAATCAATTACTCCAGATATAATTTTTTGTCCAAAATATATTCTACTACTCTTTCGGGCAAATAGCAAGAAAAATCTTTTTTTCCTGATTTTATCATATTTCTTATCATACTTGATGAAACCACATAAGGTTCTGCTTTGATAATATATATCCTTGCACCATCTATTTCAAGTTCAGCTTTTTTATTTTCAAGAGATTCCAGTTCATTATCTTCTCTTGAAGCAACAACAACAGAAATAAGTGAAATAAGTTCCTTATAATTTTTCCACTTTTTAAACATAAAAAGCATATCGCTTCCCATAAGAAAATAGAATTCATCATCAGGATAAATTTCTTTGAAATGATGCATTGTATTTATAGTATAACTGATGGTATTCTCTCTTATTTCATAATCAGAAACCTCAGCCATGCCATCAAAAGCAAGTTTGCACATATTCAATCTGTCATCATCCGAAACAGAAAATACAACTTCCTTGTGCGGAGGAATATTCGTAGGAATTACAATGATTTTATCAAAACCAAAATATTCCTTTGCGTTTTCAAGAAGCCTTACATGTCCGTTATGAACAGGATTGAATGTCCCGCCGAAAAAACATATCTTCATATTATTTTCTCTTTTCAAAAATAATTATATCGTAGCGATAACATTTATGCCGATATGAACAATAACAGAGCATAAAATATTATCTGTTTTACATCGCAACATCGTCAGCATAAGTCCAAGCATAAGTATAGGTATATTTGCAATCATATCCGTAACGCTGAAATCAACAAGCGAAACATGCATAAAAGCAAAAATAAATGATGTCAGGATAACAGCAATTATATTTCCTATCATGCTATTTCCTTCGCCTTTCAACATTTCAAAAATAATCCCTCTATAGAAAACCTCTTCTACAACAGGGCCTAACAAACAAACCGTTATAATCTGCAAAAATCCATATTGAACAACTGCTTCATCGATAGCCTGCTGATTAGAACTATCACCTATTCCAAAAGAATAAATAACAACTGCAGACACAACCATAAGAAGCATCGTGACAAAGAAAAATATTACAGACAATCCGATATATTTTTTAAAATTTTCAACAAAATCTTTTGCAGATACAATAAATGCTTTTCTGAAAATTATAATAACCGCAAGAAAAAACATTCCGTAAAAAACAGGATCTATGTATTCTATAAGTAGGTCTTTAGGAAAAACACGAAACAAAATTGTTCCTTTAAATTCAACAAACAACAAAAATCCCCAAAACAAAGCCGAAAGTATAAAACAAGCATTCTTATTATCTGTAATCCTGTATTTTTCCATACAATTCACCTTTAAAATCACTTTTTCAATATGATAATAGGTTTTTTAGGATTTCTTCTGAAAAGAACTATTTTTCCGCCGATAACCTGAACTATATCAGAATTAGTCTTTTCCGCAAGTTCTGTTGCTGCTTCTCTGGGAGTAACAGGAGATGTTTCAAGTAAAACTTTTATTTTTATAAGTTCTCTTGCAACAAGCGCCTCTTCAACCTGTGCTATTACAGTATCCGAAATTCCACCTTTTCCTATCTGAAATAAATCCTCAAGATTATTGGCAAGTCCTCTGAGTTCAGCTCTCTGCTTTGTTGTTATCATATTTTTCTCCCTTTAATTTTTCTGTAAGTTTTTTAAGTGCATTCGCTCTGTGGCTGATTGTGTTTTTTTCTTCAGAAGAAATTTCGGCAAATGAACGATCACCTATCATAAATATAGGATCATATCCAAAACCATTATCACCTTTCATTTCTTTTCCGATAAATCCTTCACATTCGCCTCTCATAACAGATGCATTGCCATTTGAATCGATATAAGAAATAACACAGACAAATCGTGCTGTTCTTTTCTCGTCAGAAACTCCATCAAGTTCATTCAGGATTTTCTTGCATCTATCTTTATCTGTTGCATTCTCACCTGCATATCTATGAGAATAAACTCCAGGTGCCTTACCGAGATAATCCACTTCAAGTCCACTATCATCAGCGATAACCGGCATTTTAGAAATTTCATAAATTGCTTTCGCTTTTATCATCGAATTTTCTTCAAATGTTGTTCCGCTTTCTTCAACTTCGATATTGACTCCTGCTTCTGATTGCGAAATAATTTCATAACCTAAAGGAAATAGAATTTGTTTTAGTTCAACAATTTTATTTTTATTATTTGATGCAAGTATAATCTTCATAATATCTCCTTAGTCAAATAAAGCATTTGCAAAATCAGTTCTGCTGAATGTCTGAAGGTCATCTATCTGTTCTCCGACGCCTATAAGTTTAACAGGAATTTTAAGTTCATCAGCAATAGAAATAATTATACCGCCCTTTGCTGTGCCATCAAGTTTAGTAAGAACTATACCTGTTATATCAGCAACTTCCATAAACTGTTTTGTCTGATTCACAGCATTCTGACCTGTCGTAGCATCAAGAACAAGAAGGGTTTCAACCGAACTTTCTTCACACTGTGTATGGATTATTTTAGAAATCTTCTGAAGTTCATTCATAAGATTTTTCTTATTATGAAGTCTTCCAGCGGTATCGCATATAAGAACATCCGCATTTCTTGCTTTCGCCGCTGAAATTCCATCAAATACTACAGCAGCAGGATCCGAGCCCTCGGCGTGTTTCACAATATCGACTTCGCTGCGTTTTGTCCAGACTTCAAGTTGATCTATCGCTGCCGCTCTGAATGTATCTGCTGCTGCAACAACAACCTTTTTGCCAGAATTTTTAAGTTGTGCAGAAAGTTTACCGATTGTTGTTGTCTTTCCTGCACCATTAACTCCTATAACTACAATAACAGAAGGTTTTGTCGAAAGATCAAGAGGTTTATCTTCGCCAAGCATTTCAACAATTATTTCCTTCATTTCTGACTTTATGTCAAGAGGATCTGTTATTCCCTTTTCCTTGACTCTCTTACGAAGTTCATCGCATATTTTTACTGAAGTTGATACACCTATATCGCTGGTAATAAGAATTTCTTCAAGTTCTTCAAAAAATTCTTCATCAATTTTCGTGAAAGAACCTATAAAGCTATCTATTCTCTTTACCATTGATTCTTTGGTTTTTAAAAGACCAGATTTTATTTTTTCAAATAATCCCATAGTACTTCCTTTCAGCTATCCTTCGATAGCCATAGAATTTATTTCGTCATGTGACATTTTGAGAAGTTTTGATATACCCTTTTCCTGCATTGTAACACCATAAAGCATATCCGCTTCATCCATTGTTCCACGTCTGTGTGTAACAAGAATAAACTGAGTTGTTTTTGTAAAGTTTCTAAGATACTGTGCATATTTAGAAACATTAACATCGTCAAGTGCTGCTTCGATTTCGTCGAGTATACAGAATGGTGCAGGACGCAGCTTGAGAATTGCAAAATATATTGCAATAGCAACAAATGATTGTTCTCCGCCCGAAAGAAGAGAAAGATTTTTGATAACTTTTCCGGGAGGTGCGACGTTTATTTCAATTCCTGATTCGAGAATATCATCAGGATTGACAAGAACAAGTTCCGCCTTTCCTCCACCGAATAATTCAACAAATATCTGCTTGAAATTGTTATTGATTTCTTCAAAACTTTCTGAAAATTTTTTCTTCATATCGTTTGTGAGTTCGTCGATAAGTCTTTCAAGTTCTTTTTTGGACATTTCAACATCGCTGAGTTGTTCAGACATAAACTTATATCTTTCAGATACTTCTTCATATTCTTCGATAGCAGAAGGATTAATAGCGCCAAGATTTTTTATCTTATTCTTGATTTCGTTAAGATCTCTCTGTGCAACAAGCATATCTTCTATCTGGACAGCAATCTTTTCAGCATCAGATCTTGTCATTTCATACTGTTCCCAGAGTTCTGTTGAAATATTGTCACATTCTTTCTGGAAAGATTCTTTCTTTGAAAGAAGTCTTGCTCTTTCGGCAGAAAATTTTTCTTTATTTTCGCCGAGCGCTTTTTCTTCCTTGCGAAGAATACCTGATTTCTGTTCAAAATTTCTGTTTTCTGTCTGAACAGAAATAATCTTTTCCTTTATTTCTTTTATAGTATCAACAGAATCGGAAAGTTCTTTCTTTCTGAGTTCTATAAGTGCTTTTTTCTCTTCGATAAGATCGCTCTGCTTTTCGATTTGTTTTTCAAAATCAATAGCATTCTGTCTCAATTCAAGAGACGTTGCTTTGAGTTGTTCAACGCCTGCCTCAGCACTCTCCTTGTCTTTTCTGATTTCAAGAAGTTTAAGTTTATTCGAAGAAATTTCAGAAGACAATTGTTCTCTCTTATGCTTTATTGTTTCTTTCTCTTCCTGATGGGAAGTAACAAGTGCTTCGCTTTCAGAAATCTGCTTTTCGCATTCAGAAAGAAGATTTTTCGTATCATTTGATTTCTGATTTTCGAGAATTATCTTCTCGTTTATCATCTTTTCATTTGAATAAATTGTTTCAAGTTGATTTTTAGCCTGAGATATAAGCGATTCTATTCGTTTACTTTCAGATTCAAAACGGATTTTATCTTCATTTGTTTCAGAAATCTTTTCCTTGATTCCTTCTATATCAAATCCAAGTTTATCACTTTCCGCCTGAAGTTTCATAGTATCTTTCTTTAAAGACTCGCAATCGACATTTATTTTTTCGAGTTCTTTATTCAAAGATACAATTTCATTTTTTCTTGTAAGAACTCCTGCCGACTTTGATACAGAACCGCCTGTAAACGAACCGCCTGCATTGATAACCTGACCATCAAGTGTAACTATCTTGAATTTGTATCCGTTCTTCTTTGCGATATACGAAGCAGAATCAATATCATCCGCAACAACAATTCTTCCGAGAAGATAATTAACTATCCCTGTATACTTACTATCAAAATCCACAAGTTCACTTGCAAGAGAAACATATCCTGTTTCATTTTCAAATGATGAAACGTCAAGTTTATTTCCTTTTACAGATGTTATCGGTAAAAATGTCGCTCTTCCTGCTTTCTGTTCTTTCAGAAGTCTTATACATCTCTTTGCTGTATCTTCATTTTCAACAATAACATTCTGAAGTGCCATACCAAGAGCTGTTTCAACCGCAACCGAGTATTCAGCATCAACCTTTACGAGTTGTGCAACGCTCCCATGAATTCCGTTAAGTTGATGATTCTTACCTGCTTTGATAATCTCCTTAACACTATAAGAAAAACCATCCATATTGTTTTCAAGTTCGGTAATAATCTGAATTCTGTGCTTTATTTCATTCTGCTTTATAACAAGTTCCTGAAGAGACGATTTGCTTTCTTCGAGTTTCTTTGATTTACTTTCAAATAAGCGATTATATCCGCTGATTTTATTTGTAAATTCAGCAAGAACTTCTTCTGTTGCCTTAACGCCCTTATTGTTTTCTTTGTATTCATCTTCAAGCAAAGCAACAGATTTTTCTGTTTCTTCTTTATGTAACTTCTGTTCTTCAAGACCTTCTTTTAACTCGATAACGTTTTTTTCAGAAGAAGCAATAGCAAAAGAATATTCTGAACGTTTAATATATAACTGATTTATATTACTTTCAGCCTGTTCAAATTCTTCATTGAATTTATCGGATTCTGCAAGCAATCTTTCAAGTTCAAACTGAAGTTTTGACAGAAGTTCGCCAATCTCTTTTTCTGCATTCGCAAATTCCTCTGCTTTTATATTGCCTTCTTCTATCTTATTTCTCAGTTCTATTGACGAAACTGCGCTGTTTTTCTGCTGTTCAACAAAATTGTTTATAAGTTCGATATTATGAAGAATATCATTTTCATAAACGGCAATATCAGAATTTATCTGTCCGTTTTTGCGTTCTGTTTCAAGGATACTTTCCTGCAGTTGTTCTATCTTTATGTTACCTTCCTGCATCGAATTATGACAATCCTGGATTTCGCTCTCAATTCTGTCAATATCAGCGCAAAGACTTTCGTATTCAGTAGTATTGATAAGAATTTTCTCGTCTACTTCTTTTATACTATCTTTTAACTCATCAAGTTTATTTATCCAGAAAGATACTTCAAGAGATTTTCTCTTTTCAGCAAGTTCGTTGTATTTTCTGGTTTTTTCCGCCTGAATGCGCAAAGGCTCTACACGAACTTCCAGCTCGTTGATTATATCCTTTAATCTGAGTATATTATCCTGAGCAGCAGCAAGTTTTTTCTCAGATTCCGCTTTTTTATAGCGAAGTTTAGATATTCCCGCAGCTTCTTCAAATATTTCTCGTCTCTCATTACTTTTGGCAGATACTATTTCAGCAACTCTGCCCTGTCCTATAATAGAATACCCATCTCTTCCGAGTCCTGTATCCATAAAGAGTTCGTATATATCTTTAAGTCTGACCTGACTACCATTTATAAGGTATTCACTTTCGCCACTTCTGTAAAGTTTTCTTGTAACACTTACTTCTTCGGCAGGAACCTGAAGAATACCTTTTTTGTTATCTATATTAAGAGTTACCTGAGCATAGCCCATAGGTTTTCTGAACTGAGTTCCTGCAAAGATAACATCTTCCATTTTGGCGCCTCTGAGTGTCTTTGAAGACTGCTCTCCGAGAACCCATCTTACAGCATCGCCTATATTACTTTTCCCGCTTCCGTTAGGACCTACTACTGCAGTAAGTCCTTTATTGAAATCAAGTTTGATTTTATCTGGAAAAGATTTAAACCCCTGTAATTCCAAAGATTTTAAGTACATTATTTCACTTCCTTTATTGAAATACAATATCCACGTAATCCGGAATTTTCTTTAAAAGAAATATTAAGTCCATTTTTTCTGAAATATTCAATATTACTCTTTTTTTGTCCTATTGCCTTGCTTAATGATCCCTTAGGAACATCAATCAGAAAATCGCCTTTCCGCTCGTTCAGCGATGACATAACCCTCATTCTGAAAATACGACTCTCGCATATTTCTCTGAAAGAATCGTGATAGAAACCTGCAATAGCGTTTTCTGAAACATCATTTGACGCATGAAGACCGAGCCTTATTACCTTTATACCCATAAATTCAAACATATAAAGCATATTTGCACAAATTTCAACAGCCTTATCAAAATCATAAAGTTTATATTCACCATTCCGATAAAGTTCGCCGAGTTTTGTGTTTTCAAGCACAACGACAGGATAGATTCTCACTGCATCAGGCTTTAATGCAATTATTTCACACATTGTAAAATAATCATCTGATTCTGTACTCTGATAAAGTCCTGCCATCATCTGAAGACCAAGTTCGAATCCATATTTCTTTATAAGCGAAGATGCTTTTCTTACATCTTCCGCTGAATGCCCTCTTTCATTAGCATCAAGAACTTTGTCAGACATACTCTGGGCACCAAGTTCAATAGCGGTTACTCTGTATTTTTTGAGAATTGAAAGAATTTCATCGTCAATATAATCAGGGCGGGTAGAGATTCTTATTCCTCTGAATTTTTCTTCTCCGACAAACTCATTTGCTGCAGAAAGCAATTCTATCATGTATCCTCTGTCAATAGCTGTAAAACTTCCGCCAAAAAAAGCTATTTCGGTATTTGCCTTATCAGTTATTTCATTTATTGCAGATGAACATATCCTTTTAACATCTTCACCTGTAGGGATGTTTTTTTCTCCCGAAATATTACATTGATTGCAGAAACTGCAAAAATGAGGACATCCTACATGCGGAATAAAAATTGCAATATTACTATGTTTCATATCCCATAAGCTCCAACGCTTCTTTTGCTGCCATTTGTTCAGCCTTTTTTTTGCTTCTGCCTTTGCCTTTTCCGATCACATTAGAATTAAGCATAACATCCACAACGAACAGCTTATCGTGATCAGGACCAGACTGTTCAGTAAGAACATATTCTATTTTCTCATCAGGATTCTGCTGAATTATTTCCTGAAGCATTGTTTTATAATCATTGAATGTGAGTTTTTTCTTCACATCAAGATTTTTGGGAATGAACGAAAGTATATGTTTTCTTGCTGCTTCAAGACCACCATCAAGATAAATCGCCGCAATAACTGCTTCAAAAGCATCCGCAAGAATTGAGGGCCTTTCTCTTCCACCTGAATGTTCTTCTCCTTTGCCGAGAAGTATGAATTCTCCGAGATCTATTTGTTGCGCAAATCCGAATAAAGTCTTTTCGCATACAAGTGCTGCTCTGAGTTTTGTAAGTTCTCCCTCTGGCAAATCCCTGTAATTTTCAAAAAGATACTGTGCAACAACAATAGAAAGGACAGAATCTCCTAAAAATTCAAGCCTTTCGTTGCTCTGTCTGTTTTTTCTGTTTTCATTAGCATATGAAGAATGAGAAAGTGCCTCATTCAAAAGTTCAGGATTTTTAAAATTATAATGAATTATATCTTCAAAACGCATAATTTACACCTGTTCAGTCTTCGACTTGTTTTCAAGAATTTCAAGTGATTCAGATATGCTTTCGATAACCTTCTGTTCAACGCAGAGTTTAGCTTGTCTTATTGCATTGAAGAAAGCTTTTGCATCAGAACTTCCGTGTGCTTTTATTACAGGTTTAGAAATACCCATAAGAACAGCACCGCCCTGTTCTTTATAATCGATCTTTTTCTTGAAAATCTTAATTTTCTTATTGAGCATGATTGCAGGAATAGTTGGTTTCCCGTTTTTCATAAGCATATCTTTGAGAGAATTAGAGAAGAAAGCTCCCATTCCTTCAACGGATTTAAGAAATACATTTCCTGTAAAGCCATCTGCAACAACAACATCAAACTCTCCGAGAGGAACATCTCTTGCTTCTGCATTTCCTTTGAAATTGATAGGTGCCTCTTCGAGGAGTTTGTATGTAGAAAGTTCGAGTTCTCTTCCCTTTGTTTCCTCAGCGCCAACATTTATAAGGCCAACTCTCGGATTTTTTATACCAAGAATTTTTTCAGCATAGCAAGAACCCATAATAGCAAACTGAACAAGCATATCAGGTCTGCAATCAACATTGGCACCCGCATCCAAAAGCATATAAAATCCGTTCTGAGAAGGAAGAATAGGAGCAAGAGCCGCTCTCTTTATGCCCTTAAGTCTTTTAGCGATAAATGTCGAACCTACAACAAGTGCACCGGTACTTCCTGCAGAAACAAATGCGTCGCTTTCACCATCTGCAAGCATCTTGAGACCTACCGCCATAGAAGTATTCTTCTTTTCTTTTATGATGAGTGTCGAATCATCATGAATATCAAAAACCTCAGTAGTATGTTTTATTTCAATTTTTTCAAGCGATATATTATTTTCTGATGAAACGGATTTGATTTTTTCTTCATCTCCGACAAGAATAATATCTACTCCAAGTTCATCAGCAGCTCTTCTTGAACCTTTTATTACCTCAAGAGGAGCATTATCTCCTCCAAAAGCATCTATTGCTATTCTCATTTTATATTCCTCCATTTGAATTAAGATATTCATCAAGTACCTTTAAAGACCTTTCTGCAAGTGTCTGGTATTTGAGCTTTTTATCTCTTATGTTTGTTTCAAGAGGGGGTAATATCCCCATATTGCAACCCATAGGCTGAAAATCCTTGACACTTTCATCACTTATATACGAAGATAAAGCGCCTATCATAGTCTCTTTCGACAAAGTAAGAGTTTCTTTTCCGTTAAGTCTTCTTGCCATATTTATTCCTGCCATTATTCCGCTTGCAGCAGATTCGATATAACCTTCAACCCCTGTTATCTGACCAGCAAAGAATATATTTTTATGTTCTTTCATAGAAAAATCAGAATCAAGAAGTTTAGGAGAATTTATGAAACTGTTTCTGTGCATAACACCATAACGCAGAAATTCAGCATCTTTAAGACCTGTTATCATCGAAAAAACCCTTTTCTGCTCTCCGAATTTAAGATTGGTCTGAAAACCAACAAGATTATACATCGTTCCTTCGTTATTTTCTTTTCTGAGTTGAACAACAGCATAAGGTCTTTTGCCCGTACGTGGATCAGTAAGTCCCACAGGTTTCAAAGGACCGAAACGCATAGTATCTTCTCCACGTTTAGCAAGAACTTCTATCGGCATACACCCTTCATAAACTTTAAAAAATTCTCTGTCATGTTCTTTAAGTTCTGCACTTTCAGCAGAAATAAGAGCATTATAAAATTCAAGATATTCTTCTTTATTCATAGGGCAATTGATGTAATCATCATCGCCTCTTCCATATCTCGAAGCGAAAAATACAAGATTTTTATCAAGACTATCGAAAGATACTATCGGTGCCGCAGCATCAAAAAAACTAAGATATGAACCACAGATTTCTGATATACTATCAGCCAGAGCATCTGATGTCAGAGGACCTGTTGCAATAATAACATTGCCATCAGGAATTTCTTTAAGTTCATCATAGATTATATTTATATTTTCTCTTGATTTTATCCTTTCCGTAACAAGATCGGAAAAAGCAGTTCTGTCAACAGCTAATGCCCCTCCGGCAGCGACAGATGTTTCGTAAGCACAAGGGACTATAATTGAGCCCAGAATTCGCATTTCTTCTTTTAAAAGTCCTGCTGCAGAATCAAGTCTTGACGCTTTAAGTGAATTTGAACATACAAGTTCAGCAAAACCATGATATTTATGTGCCGGAGAATACTTCTTGGGTTTCATTTCATATAAATCAACCGGTATCCCTGCATTAGAAAGTTGCCATGCAGCCTCACAACCAGCAAGACCAGCACCTATAACTGTTACCTTATTCATCCTTAACCGCCTTTTCGAATTTACATCCTGTCTTTTCACAAACTAATTTACCTGATTTTCCACCCTTCTGAAAAAGAGTAGAATTACAGTTAGGACATTTGTGTTTTGTAGGAACATTCCAGGTCATAAATCCACATTTAGGATTATCTTCACAACCATAATATTTTTTGCCTCTTTTGGATTTTTTCTGAAGAATCTTCTTTCCGCAAAGAGGACACTCACCGGGCGTTTCCTGAACTATTTTCTTTGTATTTGTACATTCAGGGAATCCTGAACAAGCAAGAAATTTTCCGAATTTTCCTATTTTTATAACCATTTCTTTTCCGCAGACATCACATATAATATCTGTTTTTTCATCAGGAACCCTTACTCTCTTTCCTTCCATATTCTTTTCTGCTGATTCGAGAGTCTTTTTAAAATCGTCATAAAAATCGCTTAAAGTTTCAACCCAGTCTTTTTTTCCAAGTTCAACTTCGTCAAGCTGATTTTCCATTCCTGCTGTAAATTTAACGTCTACAATAGGCTTGAACTGTTCTTTCATAAGTTCTGTAGTAACTTCGCCAAGAGAAGTAGGTTTGAGTTGTTTTCCTTCTCTTTCAACATAAAGATGCTGGATAATTGTTGTTATCGTAGGCGCATATGTCGAAGGACGGCCAATTCCATTTTCTTCAAGTGTTTTAATGAGGGTTGCTTCTGTAAATCTTGCAGGCGGCTGTGTAAAGTGCTGATTGCCATCAAGAGATTTAAGTTTGAGTACTTCTCCTTTTGAAAGTTTAGGAAGAACAGAATTTTCTTCTCCCTGTTCATCTTTCGTTTCTTCATAAAGCGCTGTAAATCCATCAAATTTTACAGAATACCCCGTTGCTTTAAAATTACAATCATTAGCAAGAATATCAACCGATACTGTATCAAGCAGGGCGTTTGACATCTGGCTTGCTATAAATCTCTCCCATATGAGTTTATAGAGTTTATACTGATCATTTGTGAGATTTCCCTTTACTTTTTCAGGAGTAAGTTCAGGAATAGAAGGTCTTATCGCTTCGTGAGCATCCTGTGAATTGCTCTTGGATTTATAAATTCTTGGTTTTTCAGGAATGTATTCCTTGCCATACTTTTCTTCGATGTAGTTATATGCTGCTGTTCTGGCCTCGTTCGAAATTCTGAGGCTATCAGTTCTCATATATGTTATAAGACCAACTACACCCATATTTTCAACTTCTACACCTTCGTAAAGTTCCTGAGCGGCTTTCATTGTTCTTCTGGCCTGAAATCCAAGTCTCCTTGATGCTTCCTGTTGCATCGTTGATGTTGTAAAAGGAGCATATGGCGACTTTTTGTGAATACTTTTCTTCACATCTGAAACTGTAAATTCCGCATTATCAAGTTTTTTGAGAATTTCATCTGTTTCTTCTTTTGTATGAAGTTCAATTTTCTTTCCGTCAACTGCTGAAAGTTTTGCTGAAAATGCTTTCTTTGAAGAATGTGCAGTAAGTTTAGCATCAATAGACCAATATTCCTGAGTAACAAATTCCCTTATTTCATTTTCTCTGTCAACAATAAGTCTTACAGCAACAGACTGAACTCTACCGGCAGAAAGACCTCTTCTTACTTTTTTCCAAAGAAATGGACTGAGTTTATATCCAACGATTCTGTCAAGAATTCTTCTTGCTTGTTGTGCATTAACAAGGTCTATATCTATCTTTCTCGGATTTGACATTCCTGTTTCAACGCCGGATTTTGTGATTTCGTTGAAAGCAACTCTGTTGACTTCATTTGTATCAAGACCTAAAATCTGTGCAAGATGCCATGATATAGCTTCACCCTCGCGGTCAGGGTCGGTTGCAAGGTAAACCTGTTCGCTTTTTTTGGAGAGTTTTGTAAGTTTATCTATAAGTTCTTCTTTTCCTTTTATTTCTATATACTGGGGCTGGAAACCATTATCTATATCAACCCCGAATTTTGATTTTGGTAAATCTCTTATATGTCCCATAGAGGCAACAACTTCAAAATTATTTCCAAGATATTTTTTTATTGTTTTTGCCTTTGCGGGCGATTCTACTATTACAAGATTTGACATTGTATATTTATCCTCGACTTTCTCAGGAGTAATTTTTCATAATCAAAATAACAATCATATAATCAGACAGAGTATCTCTGCCCAGGATTTTTCACGATATCTCCGTTTATTTCAAGTTCTGTAAGTTCAGAAAGAACAGATGAAATATCTCTTCCGATAAGCGCAGAAATCTCATCAGGAGTCAGACTTCCTCCCTTTTGAAGTACGATAATTATGCCTTTCTGAATATCATTATATCCGGAAAAATCAAATACCTTTTCTTTTGAAATATTATTTTCCGTGTCTGTTTTAATTTCATTTTCAGAATGTTCTTTTGCTTTATTTTCAGAAACACGATGAGGTTTTTCGTTAAAGAACTCATCTCCGGCAGAATAATCACTGAAAGGATTAACAGAAACAAGTTTATGAGAAAAATTCTCATAATATTCAAACAAAACATCAAGATGTGAAAAAGTAGGTATTGCGCCCTCTCTTATGAGCCTGATAACCCCTGCGTATCTCTGATCAAACAAATCAGCAGGAGGAACACAGAATACATCTCTTCCCTGATTCATAGCAAAATCAGCTGTAATAAGTGCACCACTTCTCTGTGAGGCTTCTACCACAAGTGTACCAAGAGAAATACCTGATAATATTCTATTTCTCTGTGGAAAATTTTTGCCTTCCGGTCTTGTTCCGGGGAAAAATTCAGTAATAACAGCACCACGAACTGCAATTATTTTCTTAACTTTTGCATTTTCTGAAGGATAATCGACATCGAGTCCACATCCAAGCACAGCGACCGTTCTCGAATTGGCTTTAAGTGCTGCCCTATGTGCCGCTGAATCTATGCCAAGTGCAAATCCACTCGCCAAAACTACGCCCGAACTCACGAGTTCGGTACAGATTTTTCGTGCAAATTTCATACTGTAATCCGAAGGTTTTCTTGTTCCTACAACCGTAAGAACAACCTCGTTATTTATAAAGCTCGGATCTCCCATACAGAATAATATGGCAGGAGGGTTGAATATTTCCCTTAATCTCCGAGGATACCTTTCGTCATCTATCGAAATAACAATATAGTTATTCGAATTGCAATAATCCATCAAATCAAACATGCTTTCAAGGAATGTATTGCATACAGCTTTATACTCATTTTTAGTGATATATTTACAATCTTCCTTTTGAAGTGCTTTGTAAGTAGCAATGGGATCGTTGTCAAAATGAGAAAGTACTTCCCATATTCTATTATTTCCAGGTCCGAAAACATCTACAAGCCAAAGCCAATAAAATACAGCATCATTTTCATTGTATATCATATATATTCCCCTTTACTTTGACATTTCCCATAATATAATTGTAGCAGCAGTAGAAGCATTGAAAGATTCTATGCTACCATGCATTTTTATTGTGAATTTTTCGTCGCATAATTCAATATCATCATCCGAAAGACCATTTCCTTCGTTGCCTATAACAACGGCACATCCGTTTAAAAAATTACATTCGGTAAGACTCTTGGCTGATTTATCAACAACAGCAGCGAATGATGTTACATTTTTCAATCTGAATTCTGATATAACATTTTCAAATCCAGATTCTATCGTTTTTATTCTGAAGATAGAACCCATCGTGCCTCGTATAACCTTAGGATTGTATAAATCGCAACATTTACACAAAATAACTCCATCGATTCCCAGCGCATCTGCTGTTCGTATAACTGTCCCTACATTTGATGGATCCTGCAACGAATTCAGAACTATGTATTTTTTATTACACTCAATAAAATCAGACAATTCCGTTTTTTCAGGAATTTTGCATATAGCAAAAACTCCTTGCGTATTAACCGTATCTGAGAGTTTATTGCCAAGTTCATCTGAAATTTTTATAATACTTTTTTCGATATCAAATAACTTATCGGCATATTTATCATATGCAGTTTCTGTTATAATGAGTAGTTCTATCATTGAAACCACAGAAGAATCAAAGCATAATCTGGAACCTTCAAGAACAAAAAGTCCATTCTCTTTTCTTGACTTTTTACTATCCGATAATTTTCTATAAAGTTTTATCGAAGGGTTATCTTTTGATGTTATCACTTCATAATTCTTCATAAAAACTCCTCATCCAATCGTAAAATGCACTCTTTTAAACGGGTATAAAAAACGGCAAAAAGTCAGAAGTAAAAATATACTCCTGACTCTTATTAACTATAGATTAAAGTGCTGCCTTTGCCTGTTCAACGATAGATGTAAAACCTGCAGGATCGTTGATAGCGATTTCAGAAAGCATCTTGCGATTAAGTGTAATGCCTGCCTTCTTGAGACCATTCATAAGTGTTGAATAGTTCATGCCATTCATCTTTGCAGCAGCAGAAATTCTTGAAATCCAGAGCTGTCTGAATTCACGTTTCTTCTGCTTTCTTCCGATGTAAGCATAGTTTCCTGATTTCATTACGGCCTGTTTAGCCATTTTAAAATGCTTACTCTTGCTTCCCCAATAACCCTTTGCGAGTTTAAGAGTTTTATTTCTTCTCTTGCGAGTCATCATTGCTCCCTTAACACGAGCCATATTCTTCTACCTCCGTATTGTTGTTTTCGTTCTCAATGCTTACCGATTACTTGTAAGGAAGCATTTCTTTGATTGCTGCTACATTTGTTGCATCTGCAACACCGCAAACGCGAAGCTGTCTCTTACGCTTTGTAGCCATCTGATTGAGTCTGTGTCTCTTGTTTGTGTGCTGGAACTTTACCTTACCATTCTTAGTAAGCTTAAAGCGTTTTTTAGCACCAGAATGTGTTTTTAACTTTGGCATTGTATTTTCCTCCCTTATTTTGATGATTTCGGTGTGATAAACATTACAAGGGCACGACCCTCTGACTTAATAGGCTTATCAACAATACCGAATTCAGTACAAGCTTCTTTAAAACGTTCGAGTAATTCTTCACCGAGATGAGGATGAGCTATTGCACGCTTTTTAAAACGAACAGAAACCTTTATCTTATCTCCTCCCTGAAGAAACTTAACGGCCTGATTTACTTTTGTCTCAAAATCGTGAGTGTCGATGCTTGAAAACATTCTTATTTCCTTAACTTCAACAACTTTCTGATTTTTTCTTGCTTCCTTTTCTCTCTTTGACTGTTCAAAAAGATACTTTCCGTAATCCATTATTCTGCATACAGGTGGAACGGCATTTGGCGAAATCTTAACAAGGTCAAGTTCGCTTTCTTCAGCGAGTTTAAGAGCTTCTTTAACAGAAATGATACCAACCTGTGCACCATCCGCTCCAATCAATCGAATCTCTTTATCCCTGATTTCCTCGTTAATTTCAAGTTCCTTTTCTTTAGTACTGATAGTGAAGCACCTCCGTAACATCAAAACCAATTATAAAAATTCGAGCGCGAACAGATCCGTTCACGCTCATAACTCAAGTTCTACACACATCAAATGCATATTTCTCTCTGTTATTTACCCAAGTCACTCATTGGTGCTAAGGTGAGAACGAATTGTTCTGCTTTGTTTTACTTGTCTATTATACACTCTATAAAATCTCTTGTCAAGTGTTTTTTGAAAATTTTTCATATTTTTTCAAAAAAGTGCTGATTCATATATATCTTCAACTTTTTCGACAATAAAATCCGCACTCGAAGAAATAAATTCTTCCATATTGCCATATCCATAAAGAACAGCCACTGATTTTATACCGTTTTCTTTTGCACCTATTATATCATATTTGCGATCTCCGACCATAAAGCATTCTGATTTATCATACCCGCCAAGTTCAATAACTTTTGCTATAATATCAGATTTATTGCATAACTTTCCATCCAGATCGCTTCCAACGACTATATCGAAATATTTTCTTATATCAAAATTTTCAAGTATCTTATCGGTATATATCTGCGGTTTAGATGTTGCAACACAAAGTTTTATCCCATCACTATGAAATTTTTCAAGAAGTTCCTTTATACCATCATAAATATGATTTTCGTATATTCCCTTTTCAGAATATCTTTTTCTGAACACATTTGTTATTTCAAAAGCTTTTTCTTCTGAGAAACCATAAAACTCCTGAAAAGCGAGATGTGCAGGCGGACCTAAAAACATTCCGAGGTTTTCCATGCCTTCTTCTATGCCATAACAAGACAGAGCATACTGTATTGATTTTAATATTCCTTCTCTCGAATCTGTCAATGTACCATCAAGATCGAACAAAACAGTTTTCATATAATTCACCCACAAATATTTTACCACTCATACTCTTGAAATGCAATAGATAATATGATAAAATATTGTCAATAACATAAATTGAAAGGACGTTATAAAAATGACTTACAAAGAAAGTTTTATCAAATTCATGGTAGAATGTGGGGTTCTCACATTCGGAGATTTCACTCTCAAGAGCGGAAGAAAAGCTCCGTATTTTATCAATACAGGCAATTACAACACAGGTAAGCAACTTGCAAAACTTGGCGAATTCTATGCTGAATGCATTAAAGAAAACAACATTGACGTTGAAACACTTTTCGGGCCAGCATATAAAGGTATTCCTCTCGCAGTAGCGTGTGCATCTGCTCTTTACAACAAATACGACACAGAAGTAAACTACTGCTTCGACAGAAAAGAAGCAAAAGACCATGGCGAAGGCGGAGTTATCGTAGGAAAGAAACTCACAGACGGCGAAAAAGTTGTTATTATCGAAGATGTTATCACAGCAGGCACTGCTATCAGACAGGTACTCCCCGTTCTCAAAGCCGCTGCTGATGTAAATATCACAGGAATGGTTATTTCTGTTGACAGAATGGAAAAGGGTCAGGGAGAATATTCTGCTGTTCAGGAAGTTTACAACGAATTCGGAATCAAGATCTATCCTATCGTTACAGTAAACGATATTATTGATGCTATCAAAAACGGCGTTGTTGAAGGTAAAGAATATCTCGACAAGATGCTCGAATACAGAAAGACATACGGCGTTGAATAATAAAATCCTTTCAGATTGTGAGTGATTAAAATGTATTCATCTGAATATTGTGATGTAAGTTATAACGAAAAACATAATGTCGTGTTCGTTAAATGGAAGAAATTCTGCTGTAATGAAGATTACAGAAATCCATTGATGTGTGCTCTTGACATAATCAACGAGCATAAATGCGATTATGTCGCTGACACAAGAACAGGATTTGAAAATATTCCCGAAGACACGAAATGGGTCGCTGATTATTTTATGCCAAAGGCTGTTGAATATGGTTGCAAATGTATTTACTTCATAATAGACGAAAACAATTCGCTCAAAGAAGAACTTGAAGGACAAGCATCTGATTCTTCAGATTTAATAGAATTCAGATATATTTACAGTCTGGAAGAAATATAACTTAAAAAGCGTCTGCGAAATGCAGGCGCTTGTTTTATTGAAATATGTTAAAAGTGATATGTATACATCACTTCTCTTAAATCTTTTCCACCAATATTATCATCAATATACTCATCAGAACAGATAAACCCATTCTTTTCATAAAATCTTCTTGCTCTGAGATTGTCTTCTAAAACCCATAAAAGTATCTTGTCATAACCCAAAAATTTCAATTCATCGACACATTTTTTCAAAAGATAATTACCATATCCTTTGCCCATATAATCAGGTAAAAAATATATCGAAACTATTTCTCCATAGTCATTGTATTGTTCCCATCTTGATTTACAAAAACTTGCCGTACCTATTATAACTCCATTTTCAATTAAAACAAGATTGTTCATTCCTTCTCTATTTATTCTATTCGCCCAACGGCCTTTCGGAATACTATCAAGGTAATTCTGTGGAACGATACCCCTATATGCAAACTTCCAGCTGTTTTCGTATATATTGCTTATTTCAAACAAATCATCCGCCTGATTTATATATCTGATTTCCATTATAGCACCCCTCTGTAATCTGCATTCGACTTGATCATACCATAAATATCCAGAAAAGTCAATCAACAAACAAAAAGCACCTCTGACAAAAATCAGAAGTGCTTTTATTATACTGTAAAATTAATAGTTTTCAGCGTGGATTTCAAAATAGCTCTGAGGATGAGCACATACAGGGCATACTTCGGGAGATTTCATACCAACAACGATATGTCCGCAGTTGCGACATTCCCAAACCTTAACTTCGCTCTTAGCAAATACTTCCTGCATCTTAACATTCTTAAGAAGAGCACGATATCTTTCTTCATGATGCTTTTCAATTTCGCCAACCATACGGAATTTAGCAGCGAGTTCTGTAAATCCTTCTTCTTCGGCTGTTTTAGCGAATTCCTCGTACATGTCTGTCCATTCGTAGTTTTCACCATCAGCAGCAGCTTCGAGATTCTGAGCTGTATCACCTATGCCGTTAAGTTCCTTAAACCACATTTTAGCATGTTCTTTTTCGTTATCTGCTGTTTTAAGGAAAAGAGCAGCAATCTGTTCAAAACCTTCCTTCTTAGCCTTTGAAGCGAAGTATGTGTATTTATTTCTTGCCTGAGACTCACCAGCGAATGCAGCTTCAAGATTCTTTTCAGTTTTTGTTCCTGCATATTTTGACTTTTCAGCAACTGCTTCTACCTTATCAGAATTGCACTTAGGACAGGTTGTAGCATTATTCGCCTCAAAAATTTCTCCGCATACTAAACATTTGTACTTTGCCATAATTAAATCATCCTTTCATTACAAATTTGCAGAAATATTTGTCTTCTGCAATTTGAAATATTATATCATATTTATTGCAAAATGTAAAGATATTTTTTTACAATTTTGCTACAAATCGCAACATATTTTACATATCATATTTTATCCCGATTATGTAAAATAATACATGTATTTTATTGACTTTTCATTCAGTCACCATTATAATTTAGAAAACAAGTTAATAAAGGTGGGATTTTTAATGATAATAGAACATATAGCAATGTACGTAAACGATTTAGAAGCAACAAAAGATTTTTTCGTTAAATATTTTAATGCAAAATCGAATGATGGTTATCGCAATAAATCAACAGAATTTCGTTCTTATTTTCTGAGTTTTGATAGTGGTGCAAGACTTGAAATTATGAATAAACCTGAATTAAAAGATGATGAAAAATCATTAACAAGAACAGGATTTATTCATATTGCTTTCAGTTTAGGAAGTAAAGCAGCCGTAGACGAACTCACCGAAAAACTCAAATCCGATGGGTATAATGTTGTCAGCGGTCCAAGAACAACCGGCGATGGCTACTACGAAAGCTGTATAATAGGAATTGAAGGAAATCAGATTGAAATAACTGAATAAAAATAAAAACAAGTGTATGTAAATCATACGCTTGTTTTTTCTTTTATATAATCAATAACATTATCGTTTATAAAATAATCTTCATGATTAATTCCATCAAAAATTTTCAGTTCTGAATTTTCAAAACATTCAGAAACTTTTTTCTGTAAAGAAGAATCCAATGTAGTATCCGCATCAGATCCTATAACATATACAGGGCAAGAAACGCTTTCTGCATACTCTGATGTTTTTATATTGTTTGAAATAAAAATTTTTAAAGGCCCAAAGAAAACAGGAGTCATTTTATTGTATAAATCTGAAACATCACGATAACCCGCCGCTAAAACAAGACACTCCGTTTCTCTCACACTTGCAAGATATGTGGCTATTCCTGTTCCGTAGCTATGTCCCATAATCACAATCTTCGCTTGTGGATATTCCTTCTTCGTCCAGTCATACATTTCAGCAGCCGTTTTCTGCATAGTATCAAGATTCATCCTTCCTTTGCTATCCTGTGTTCCATAATAATCTGCTGATATAAAAGGACAATCAAATTTTCCTGAATAGGCAGCAACGGAATTATATGCAATATATCCTGAACCACCAAAAAATAAAATCACTTTATCTGATGCTTTTTCAAGATTATACCCATATCCTGTCAATGCATCATTAAATCGGATAAATTGTGGTTTATAAGATACTTGTTCCGTCTTTTCTGCATTTTTATAAAAAGAATAACTGACAGTCTGCATAATGAAATTACATGAGAATTCTATTATCAAAAACCACATCAGTATCATCAAAATTATTCTGATTATCTCCATTGTCTTTTTCCTTTTTAACATTAGATATTTCCTCTGAATGAATTTTATAAAAACATTTTACCATATCAATATATAAATTTCAACACAAACAAAAACCACTTCCGATATACTTCAGAAGTGGTTTTATATGTATTAAATTACATTTCAACAATGATACCTGTAAGGTTAGAACCAGCACCGATTGCGTTGCTTTCGTCTGTATCAATATGCATTGCTCTTGCAAATTTATCTGATACACGGCAAACTACATCACCGAGAACTGCTTTTCTTTCGGGAGTATCGATCTTAACCCATACAACATCCTTATCCTTAACACCGAGTTCTTCAGCATCAGCGGGTGTAAGGTGAATATGTCTCTTAGCAACAATAACGCCTTCTGAAATTTCAACTTCTCCGCAAGGTCCTACGAGTTTGCAGGGTGCTGAACCAGCAACATCTCCGCTTTCTCTGATAGGTGCTGAAAGACCGATTGAACGAGCATCTGTAGCAGAAAGTTCAACCTGTGTAGCAGGTCTTACGGGTCCTAAAATAGAAACATTAGGAAGTTCCTTCTTAGGGCCTACAACAGTTACTCTTTCTTCGCAAGCAAACTGTCCGGGCTGAGAAAGGTCTTTCTTGTGAGTAAGAGTTGCACCCTTTCCAAAAAGTGTTTCCAATGCTTCCTGCGAAACATGAACATGTCTTGCAGATGTTTCAACAATAAATTCCTTTGACATAGCAAAAGCCTCCTAAATAATTTTATCAATTTACATTTTACTACTTTTGAAAACAAAATGCAAGTCTTTTTGTATAGTAGCAAATTATTTGAATATACATAAGATGAAATATAAGTTTTTTGACAAGATACAATATTTTTTATGGAGGAAAATATATGAATCGCTATTTTTTAGGAGGAATGACATCCGAAGGATTCAAAACAGATTTCAACGAAACAATATATTCGGAAGATAAATTCACTTACATATTAAAGGGAGGTCCCGGAACAGGAAAATCAACCATAATGAAAAAAGTCGTCGAAACTTTTTCTGATACCGATGATATTGATTTATATTATTGTTCAAGCGACGAAAAATCACTCGATGCGGTTGTGCTAAACAAGAAAGGAATTATAGTAGTAGACGGAACTTCTCCGCATACATTCGATCCTATATATCCCGGAATAAAACAGACTATAATCCACTTGGGCGATTTCTGGAATGCAGACGCTCTGAAAAAAAACGAAGAAGATATAATTCTCACAACAAAAGAAAACTCAGAATGGCACAAACGATGCAGAAGATATATAACAGCCTTATCTTCAATAAATTCAGATATATATTCAATAGGTTTATCGGCTCTCAACAAAAACAAATTATCAGGTTTTATAGAAAGATTTGTAAAAAAGAATATCCCTGATAAAAAATCAACTACAGGTAAGGTATCATTTAAAAAATATTCGGTAATGACACAAAATGGATATATTTCCCAAGAAATATCATATAAAAATAAATTCTTTTTATGCGATGGTTTGTTTGCAGGTTCCGACTTTATGTTAAGGAAATTAGAAAAATGCATTAGCGATAGAGGATATGATATTATAGTCAGCAAATGCGAACTATGTAACAATGTGTTATACGAACATATAGCCATTCCCGAACTTGATATAGCGCTTATTTCTTCTACACCGCTTAACAAAACCGAACCCAATGCCACAAAAATCAATTTTTCAAGATTTTATTTTCATAACAAAATTTCTGAAAAGAAAGAACGACTTAACTTTTCTAAAAAAGCACTATCAAATATGGCAGATGAGGCTGCTGAATGTATGAAAAAAGCGAAGGAAATTCACGATGAACTCGAAAAATTCTATGTTTCGGCAATTGATTTTGAAAAAATCAATAAACTCACTGATAAATTGATAAAAGAAATCAAAAAAAGATAGCAGAAATTCATAAAATAACTCGTGAAGCCTTTCTCCACGAGTTATTTTTATATCTTTATAATTTATACTATTTATCGTAATACGATATTTCAATTTTATTTCCATCCAAATCCTCAATAGCAAAACACTTATAATTATCTTTTGAGTCAGGAATCGCCTCAGGTTCATACAATATTTTCGCATTTAATTCCATACATTTTTTATATGCACCTTCTATATCGTCTGTATATAAACCTAAAACACCGTTATTACCTTTTATTTGCTTACTCCCTGTTGTCTCTTTGCTGATTATCCCGAAATAAATCTGATTGTTTTCATTTTTCCAATCAGCCCATCTGTCATCTGTTATATTAGTCGGTTTCTCACCTAATAATTCAGTATAAAATGCTATAGATTCTTCTATATTATCTACAACAAAATAAAAATTATCAATTTTCATAGCATATCTCCAATCTTTTATTTATTAAGGCACTCCAGAATAGGTTTGATATATTTTTTATCAGAAATATCATAAGATGACGAAATCATCTTGATCATATTTTCCTCTTCAGGAGTCTTATCCTTCTTCGACTTCAGCATATTAGTAAACATTTTCATCATAACCTTTGAAGATGCTGACATTTTTTCGTAATTGAATCCACCCTGACAATAAAAAACATCAACTTTCTTTTCGCTATCTTTAAAAGCGTTCTTGAGAAAAATATCTATATCAGGGTTATCTTCAGGACTTCCACCGACGCAGAATGCTATAAGTTTCTTATCGTTCCATTTATTGATATTACCTTTAAACCAACCAATTTTGCTTATACTTCCTGCACAAGCCCATCCACCATAAACAATAGCGTCATATTCATCAAGATTTTTCTTTTTAGCTTCTTTTAATTCAAAGCAATCTGCACCAGTTTCTTCTGCTATCCATTCTGCATAACGCTTTGTAAATCCCGTCTGAGAATTATAAATTACAACTGTTTTCATTTTTTGAAATCCTCCTCGATATTTTTAAGATTGTCTTCTATTTTTGATATCAAATTATAAACTATTTTTGCTTCTTCTTCAGAAATGCCATCATATAATCGGTTCATAAATTCGGTTTCTTTCTCGATATATTTCCCTGCTATCTGTTTTGTTTTTTCTGTAAGATACACCGGTCTTTTTCGCTTATCCTTTTCATCCTGACCAAAATAAATCATTTCTTTTTTCTCTAAGCCCGAAAGAATTTCTTTGACATTCTGCCTTGTTGTTCCCATTGTTTTTGCGAGTTCATTCGCTGTCGGAGCTTCTTCGAGATAAAGATTCATACAAGCAAGTAAGAAAAACTGTTTACAGGTTATCTCTTCGTAAAACATATCCCCTACTGTCTGAAGTCTGTTATTAAAGGCAAAAAACAACCCAAACAATGCATATTTAGCGTCCATCATATTTATAACTTCATTAGCATTCATTTTATCACCTCTCTAATATGCAATATATTGCCTATTTGTATATTACAACTATTTTTTATTGTTGTCAAGGGGTTTTGATAAAAAAATAAGCCCTTTACAAATGCAAAGGGTTTATTTCTGTTTATAGCCACTGAATAAAGGCTGTTTTATCATTCTTGTTATATCCTGCTTGTTCATAAAATTGAATTGTAGAATTTTCTTTTGTACCTGTCAATAACATCATTTTATAGCAATTTTCCTTTAATGCAATTTCTTTAGCGAATTCCAGACAGGCGGTAGCATATCCCTTGCATCTGTAATCCGAATGAGTAACAACGTTTTCGATAAATGCATAAGGACGAATATTTCTCGTAAGATTTGGTATTATCACGCACACACATGAAGATACTATCTTACCTTCAATATCACACACAATAATATGATGATTTTCGTCATTACAGATAGTACGCCATGTTTTTTCTAAGTATTCAGTATTTTCAGGCAATCCCGTTTCGTGGAGATGAGTATATAATTCAAGCAAAGAATTTAATTCATTTATGTATATTTCTCGTATCATAGTTATTCACCACAAATTAATTTAAAATCCTACCGACTATTATCAGGTTCTGAATGGTTTATTGAACGAGCCTATTTCTATGAGATTCCCTTCAGGATCTGATATATAGCAGGTTCTTTGCCCCCATGGCTCGTCTTCAGGCGGAAGTACAGATACTGCTCCCTTAGAAATAACATCATTATAAACCTTATCGACTTCTTCAAAGGTATCAACATATAATGCGATTTCCGAATGTCCGTTAAGACCTTTTATATATTCATATTTACGACTTGTCATCTTTTCAAAATCTTCCCTGCCGTAAAGAAGGAACAATGTGTCATCTTTTATAAGATAAACATTTGATGTATCTTCGCTCTCTTTGATTTCAAACCCTAATACATCACGATAAAACCGTATCATTTTACCCATATCATTTACAAATAAGCCGAATCCGTCTAATCTCATATAAGACCACCGCCTGATATAATATTTTAAGTTAACCTGCCCTTGATATAATCAAAGGCAGGTTTTAAAATTAATCTTCCATAAATACAAGAAATGCTCTGTAAGCCATATATACATCTAATTTTGAAGTAACTTCATAAGGTGCATGCATAGAAAGAACAGGAACGCCGACATCGATAACATCAACATCAAGGTTGGCAATATACATAGCAACAGTTCCGCCGCCGCCCATATCAACCTTGCCGAGTTCACCCGTTTGCCATACAACCTTATTTTTATCAAGAAGATTTCTTACTCTTCCCATAAATTCAGCAGACGCATCAGATGTTCCTGATTTTCCTCTTGAACCAGTATATTTTGTCACAACAACTCCTCTGTTGAGATAAGCAGCATTATGTTTTTCGTTAACATCAGGGAATGTAGGGTCAAAAGCAGCATTAACATCGGCAGAAAGACATTCTGAGTTTGTAAGAACTCTCCATCCATCAGCTTTGAAAATCTTCGCAAGGTCGTAAATGAAATACTGAAGATAAGAAGAATTAAGTCCTGTATTTCCGTCACTGCCTATTTCTTCTTTGTCAGCAAGAACAGTAATTATTGTTTTCTTAGGCTTTTTACAAGCGAATGTGGCCTCTAAGGCGGTATATGCACAAACTCTGTCATCCTGGCCGTAAGAGCCTATCATACTTCTGTCAAATCCAACATCCTTTGCCTTGAATGCAGGAACTGCTTCAAGTTCTGCTGATAAGAAATCAGCTTCTGTAACGCCATATTTTTCAAAAAGTATATTAAGGATGTTAAGTTTAACCTTTTCGCTCACATCATCATCCTTGAAGGGTCTTGATCCGATAAGGATATTGAGTTCTTCCCCTCTTATTATCTGAGGAGCTTTTCTTTCCATCTGTGCCGTAGCAAGATGAGGAAGAAGGTCTGTAACGCAGAAAACAGGGTCTTTTTCATCTTCACCTATGCAGATATTCACTTTGCTTCCGTCAGCCTTAACAATAACCCCATGAAGAGAAAGAGGGATAGCTGTCCACTGATATTTTTTGATTCCGCCATAATAATGAGTCTTGAAAAGTGCAAGTTCGGTATCTTCATATATAGGGCACTGCTTCATATCAAGTCTGGGAGAATCGATATGAGCTGCGGCAATTCTTACGCCGTTTTCGAGCGGTTCTGTTCCGATAACAGCGAGAATTATCGCCTTACCTCTGTTGTTATAATAAACCTTATCTCCCGGTTTAAGTGATTTTGTTTTACCAAATTCAACAAATCCATTCTTTTCAGCCATTTCTATTGACTTTATAACTGCTTCTCTTTCTGTTTTTGAGTCATCAAGAAACTTTTTATAACTTTCACAGAATTTGTCTGCTTTCTTTACTTCCGCATCGGAAATAACTTTCATAGCGTGTTCCTTTTTCATAAAAAGTTTTTCCTGAAGTTTTTTTCCTTCTGATATTTTCTTTTCAGCCATTTTTATCACCTTTCAATCATATATTTTTGAATACACATCATAAGCGTGCATTACTTTATAAACATAATGAGCCGTAGCAGATGACGGTATTTTTTTATCAAGAATTTTTCCATCCGATGAATTTTCAGGGTCTTTAAGCCAGTTATTCACACTTCCTCTTCCTGCATGATATGCTGCGAGGGCTGTTTCATAATCTCCATATTCGTCATAAAGAAGTTTAAGAAGATATGTTCCGTATTCTATATTGTATTCAGGAGACCTCATATCTTCGTATGTTATATCTCTTTCGTCTTTCATACGATATCTTACCCATTCATAAGCATCGGGCATAAGTTGCATAAGTCCGGTTGCACCGACATCAGAAACAGCATCGGGATTAAACCTGCTTTCAGTTCTGATAACAGCATAAATCATATCTTCATCGAAATTATATTTTTTTGCCGTCATACCAACATATTCGCTATATTTTTTAGGATAAAGATATGTTTTATACAGTTTTGGCAAAATAATTACAATCCCGAAAATAAGAGCCAGAAATACAAACAGCAAAGTCAGACCTGCTTTTTTGGCATTACTTTTCTTCATCAGATTGCTCCTTAATAGAATTAACTACATCCATAGTGTTATTCTCAAGTTCCGATAATGAACCATTATTTTTTATCACATAGTCAGATTTTCCCATGTAGAAATCGTCATTCTTCTGAGAATTCAACCTGCTTTCCGCTTCATGAAGCGTAATCGAATCTCTTTTGAGTATTCTATTTAATCTGATATCTCTGTCTGCTATGACAGAAACTATTATATCACAAAGACCATCAGCTTTACTCTCGAAAAGAGTCGGTGCATCAAGAAGAATATAGTTATACATCTCTTTTTTATACATATCTATCTTTTCTTTTATTGATGATATTATATACGGAAAAATAATATTTTCGTAAATGCTCAGTTTATCACTGTCAGAAAAAACTATCCCTGCAAGTTTTTTTCTGTCAAGGGTTCCGTCTTCTGAAAGAATATCTCCGAAAACATTTACAGTTTCTTCAAGACATTTACTTCCTTTCGACATAACTTCTCTTGCAACGATATCCGCATTGATAATAGCAAACCCGCTTTTTTCAAATGTATCACATACGGTTGTTTTTCCTGCACCACTCTGCCCTGTAAGACCGACAATAATCATAACTTTATTACCTCAAATCCTGCAGCTCTTATAAGTCTGTTATAAACAGCAAGACCCACTCCGTCTTTTGAAGGGCATCTGACATATACTGTTTTGGCGTTTATCTCATCTGCCATACGAAGTTTATTAAAAAGTTCAACTGCCTGTTCTGAATCTGTTTCTCCATAAGAAAAATGAGGATAAGGAAATTCATTGGTTTCATTGCCGAATATCATAGCATATATGCCCTCGGAATAATTCTTTTCAAAGAAAGACAGGAAATTGTCATACTCTCCCTCAACGATTACAACATTCGCTTTAGGGGAATAATGTTTATATTTCATTCCCGGAGACGCGACAACGGCATCTTCTGACATTTCAGATAAAACTCCTTTATCTATTATCACATTATCAGCGACAGTAAGTAAATCTTCTTTAGAGATAAATCCAGGTCTTAATATGATAACATCTTCTCCTGAAAAAGAGATAACAGTGGATTCAACTCCTACCGAGCAAGCTCCTCCATCGACTATTGCTGAAATTCTGCCATTCATATCATCATATACATGCTTTGCTGTCGTTGTGCTTGGTTTTCCTGACAAATTAGCCGAAGGCGCAGCCAGAGGTAATCCTGCCGCCTTTATTATTTTCTGAGCAATAGGATTTGAAGGAAATCTTATACCTACTGTATCCAGTCCACCGCTTGTCACTTTAGGAATAATATCTTTTTTAGGCAATACCATTGTAAGAGGCCCAGGCCAGAATTTATCAGCAAGACGATAGGCTGTTTCTGGAATATCTTTCGCATACTTTTCGATATCCGCCTTATCTGCGATATGGACTATAAGCGGATTATCCTGTGGTCTTCCCTTTGCTACAAATATTTTTGATACTGCATCAGGGTTCGTAGCATCTGCAGCAAGACCATAAACAGTTTCGGTAGGAATGCCCACAACCTCGCCTGATCCGAGGAGTCTTCCTGCTTTTTCTATATTTTCATCTGTAGGAGAAAGGATTTCTGTATTGTAATTCATATTATCACTTCTTATTACTCTTCTGACTGTGCTGAAAGTTTTGCAGCCTGGTCTGCTGTCGCAAGTGCGTCTATAACTTCATCAAGGTTACCATCAAGAATATATTCAAGTCTGTAAATTGTAAGTCCTATACGATGGTCGGTAATTCTTCCTTCTGGATAGTTATATGTTCTGATACGTTCAGAGCGGTCGCCTGAACCAATCTGTGAACGTCTTTCAGCAACTTCTTTATCTGTTTTTTCCTTGAGAGCCATTTCATAAAGCTTTGTTCTGAGCATCTTCATTGCTTTTTCTTTATTTTCTCTCTGGCTTCTTTCTTCCTGACATTCAACGACAACACCTGATGGTGCATGAGTTATACGAACAGCAGATTCCGTTTTATTGATATGCTGTCCTCCGGCACCACTTGCACGGAAGGTATCGAAAGAAAGATCTGCTGGATTGATATCTACTTCAACTTCATCGGCTTCGGGAAGAACGGCAACTGTTGCGGCTGATGTATGAACTCTGCCCTGTGATTCTGTTTCTGGAACACGCTGAACACGATGCGTTCCGCTTTCATACTTGAATCTTGAATATGCTCCTTCGCCTTCGACAGAGAAACTGATTTCCTTGATACCACCAAGTTCTGTTTCATTTATATTCATAACATCTATCTTCCAGCGCTTGTTTTCAGCATACATAGAATACATTCTGAAAAGAGAATGAGCAAAGAGAGCTGCTTCTTCTCCTCCTACTCCACCTCTGATTTCGATGATAACGTTTCTGTCATCGTTAGGGTCTTTAGGGAGAAGAAGGATTTTGAGTTCTTCAGTAATAGTTGCTACTGCTTCTTTTGAAGAATCATATTCTTCCTGAACCATTTCTCTGAAATCTTTATCAAGACCACCTGCATCGAGAAGTTCTTTTGACTCATCGAAAGTCTGCTTTTCTTTGAGATACTCACGATATTTTTCGATAATGGGAGTAAGAGTCTTGAATTCTTTCATAAGGTCTCTGTAAGCAACATTATCATTTACAACATTGGGGTCCATAAGTTTTTCGTTTACTTCTTCATATCTTTTTTCTGTAAGTTTAAGTTTGTCAAACATTTCTTCATATCTCCTTAAATATAATATCAGTCAAATAAAGCATTCAAGCGTTGCTAACGCTCTCTTTCATCACGGTTTACGGATCTGATATTTTTTTCTATCTTGTTTCTTGCCACCATAAATTCTCTTCCGCACCCTGTGCATCTGAGTTTGAAATCCATACCCGACCTTATTACAAGCATCTCATGCGAACCGCACGGATGTGGTTTTTTCATTGTGAGTATATCTTTGGGTTCAATATCCAATGCAGTCGCCTCCTAAAAAAATAATACTTTTTATATTATATCACAATTATGGATAAAAAGGCAAATATTTTCTTAATAAAATTATAGATTCAGAGGATACTAATTTTGTTTAAACTGATTTAAAAGGAGGTTTTTCTCTATGAATATAAAAATAACGGCAGAATTCGACTCTGTTGACTCAGCGGAATCAGCCGCTGTATCAATAAGAAAAAAGAAACTGAACAACGGAAAAATAATGATTGACGCGCCTTCTCCCGACAGCGATATAAACTATGTCCCATATCTTTATCCCGCATCTACCGAAGCACCAAATGTTCCGAATTTTCTTCCTGCTGTTTTCAACAATAACTTACAATTCAGGTTGTTCAACAATAATGTTTCAATAGGAAAACCTGAAGTTTCCAAAGCAGCGCTTATTCAGGTAACATGTAATGAAAAGGACGAAAATGAAGTAAGAAAGATTATTCTTAATCATAAAGGTCTTAAAATACATTCTGTTTAGAATATTCCGTAAACGAATGACATAATATTCCATATAGAAAATATATGGAGGTATAAAATGAACAGAAAATATATGCCCGAAGGCTCTCTGATAGCAAGTTATGAAAACAAATGCTCAGTAAGCAGTATTTCTTCACTCAGAGAGGCTATGATGACCAAAAAAATACTCGAGGCCAGAGTTGAAATATGCGATAACGAACATAATCTTATTGTAAACCTCTGCGGAATAAAAGGAATTATCCCGAGAGAAGAGGGTGCAATAGGAATTACAGAAGGACGGACAAGAGATATCGCTCTTATTTCAAGAGTAAATAAACCTGTATGCTTTTATGTAACGGATATATCAGATGATAACAAGACTATTTTCTTGTCACGAAAAGCCGTTCAGGAAGATTGCAGAAAAGAATTTATAGAAAATCTTATTCCCGGAGATATTATTCCCGCTAAAGTCACTCACATTGATTCTTTCGGGTGTTTTGTTGATATTGGATGCGGCATACCATCTCTTATACCGATTGACTCAATTTCTGTTTCGAGAATATCGCACCCTTCGGACAGATTTGACATAAATCAGGATATATATGTTGTTGTAAAGGGCAATGACGGAAATAAAATACTTCTTTCTCATAAAGAACTTTTAGGCACATGGAAAGAGAATTCCGATAATTTCGAAAGCGGTCAGACTGTTGCGGGAATCGTGCGTTCGATAGAAAACTACGGGATTTTTATAGAACTGGCTCCTAACCTTGCGGGACTTGCGGAATTCAGAGGAGATGTGAAGGTCGGTCAATCCGCAAGTGTTTACATAAAAGCGATTATCCCTGATAAGATGAAAATAAAACTTGTTATTGTCGATGTTTTTGATTCGGATAAATCATATAAGGAGCCTGTTGAATATTTCCTGACAGCAGATGATGAGCATATTGATTTCTGGAAATATTCAACCGAAGAAAGTAACAAGGATATAAGTGTTGTATTCTGATAAAAAGCCGTTGCAAAACAGCAACGGCTTTTTATATTGACGAAATATGTAATATTTGGTAGAATGTAGTCGAAATGATAGTGGAAGGACGAATAATATTGAACAAAGAAAAGATATTTTTCATAGCATCTTCATTTGTTCTGATAATGGCTGTAACCATATATTCGGTATATTCAGACAAACCCAATGACAGACCTGTTGTTTCAACATACATAAGCGATAGAAATGTCAAAACGATTACTGTTACGGCTGAAACAGAAAAATCAGAAATAATGATAAAATATCCGATAGACATCAATTTCGCAACGAAAGAAGAATTATGCAGTCTTGACGGAATCGGAGATGCATTATCTGGCAGAATCATAGAATACAGAAATAACAATTATTTTTATTCTATCGAAGAGATAACGAATGTAAACGGAATCGGAGAAAAATTTCTTGACGAAAACAGGGATAAGATTTTTGTTGATGTATCAAGACTTCCTGAAGTTTCAACAACATATTCCTACATAACAAAAAACGCTTCAACTATTAACGCATAAACCCACAAAACAGAAACCATAACCGATTATACGCAGGCAGAAACGACCGTATCCGAAACTGTTGCTGTTACAGCAGCAGAAACAGCTGAAACCCGAAAAGAAATAACGCCTGTCAACCTGAATACCGCTACATATGAAGAACTCATTTCACTACCTATTCCGCCTGAAATCGCAGAACAGATACTTGATCTCAGAGAAAAAACAGGTTGCTTTTCATCAACCGAAGAATTATGCTATATAGAAAGTTTCAATCGTGAACTTTACAGAGAACTTATTGAGTATGTATATGTAGAATAATTTATTTGAAAAAATATGTCAAAAAACATTGAAAAAGAAACAAAACTGTATTATAATTAAAAAAATAAATCACAAAGGCGGTTTGATTAAAATGAAGAAGTTTTTTAAAGAATTCAGAGATTTCGCAGTCAAAGGAAACATGATGGACCTTGCTGTAGGTATGATTGTCGGCACTGCTTTTACAGGAATTGTAAAATCACTTGTTGATGATATTTTCATGCCTGTTATCAGTATTTTCACAGGAAAACTCGATTTCACAAACTGGTTTATAGCACTTGATGGGAAAGAATATGCTACTCTTGAACTTGCGAAAGAGGCAGGGGCTGCTACTCTTAACTACGGAAATTTCATTTCAGGTCTTATAAACTTTATCATCATGGCACTTGTTGTGTTTATGATTGTAAAGGCTTTAAACAAGCTCAAGAAAGAAGAACCCAAAGCTGCTCCTTCAACAAAGAAATGTGACTTCTGTAAGAGCGAAATTCCTCTTGATGCAACAAGATGTCCTCATTGCACATCTGAACTCACAAAGTAAAAAATCGTCTGTTGATATTCAATATATGAAACTATTCATATAAGACAAAGTTCGTTATTGAGAATATCTAAGGCTACGTAAATAATACATAACGAGAAAACTCATACCTGTTACTTAATCTACGAGCATCGCTATTCCGTTATAACCTGAGATTCTTCAATACGAAAGGTGTTTTTATATGAATCTGAACAGAATGAACAAGATAGAGCTTTCCTTCAATGACAGAATATTTGCAAAATCATTTGTTTTTGATTTTTACGACAATATTCTTGAAATGAATGTCGGAAATCACGATATGAAAATTGATACCGGAAGAGAAATCACTCTCTGGGGATACGATATATCGGGAAACCGTGCTACTGCTCATGCTATTATACAAAGTTTCAAAGAAGGAAAAGCGATTGTTGAACTCACATCGGATTTTGTTGACCTTCCGGACAGAAGAAGGGCTTTGAAAATGGTCGCTGTGCCTCCTATCCCTGCTATACTTGTTGTTCAGGGAAATTCTTATGATACAGAAATAAAGGATATAAGCGTTACAGGCATTTTCATCGCTTACGAGGGTGCTCTCGTTACAGGACACAAATGTAACATTCTTATCCCCTCTTTACACGTTGATACCGAAATACGAATCGTAAGACGCCAGGATGATGACAGTGGTTATGGATGTGAATTCGTCAAACTAAAACCAAAAGAGGAAGACGAAATTTTACAATATCTGTTCAAGAGACAGCTTGAAGAACGTGAAATAATGCAAAGGCGAAAAGAAAACTCTGAATAAAATGCTGACAATAATGTAGATTTTAATCGGAGGTAATTGATGGATTATAACATCAGAAAAATTGAAGAAAAAGAATACATACTGCTTGAAGATTTTATATACGAAGCAATTTTCATTCCCGAAGGCGTATCTCCTCCACCGAAATCAATAATAAACCAACCAGATTTACAGGTTTATATAAAAGATTTCGGCAAAGAAAAGGATGATATATGTTTGGTTGCGGAAACAGACGATAAGGTTGTCGGTGCTGTATGGGTAAGGGATATGAATGATTATGGTCATATCGAAGACGGTGTTCCCTCTTTTGCAATATCTCTTTATAAACCATATCGTAATTACGGCATAGGAACAGCGCTAATGACAACAATGATTTCGGAACTTAGACAAAGAGGATATAAAAAAGCCTCTCTTGCTGTTCAGAAAGAAAATTACGCTGTTAAAATGTATAGAAAAGTCGGATTTGAAGTAATCAGAGAAACAGAAGAAGAATTCATAATGGTATGTAATTTGTAAATTTACGCACCGATAGAGATATCGGTGCGATTTTTATATAAAACTTTATTACTTGACATAAGAAAGCAGAAAAAGTCGGGAAAATGATTTTAAAATGATTTATCATAGTTATAGTCTTAGAAAAGGAAGTGGAAAAATGAACAACTGGGTAGACGGAATACAGAACGCCATAGCTTATATCGAAGACAACCTGACAGAAAAACTTGAAATAAAGGATATCGCCTCAAAAGCCTATGTTTCAGAGTTTCATTTTCAGCGTATCTTCAGCGCACTCTGTGGATTTACTGTAAGTGAATATATCCGTAACCGAAGACTGACATTAGCAGCAGAAGAACTTTCTCTTTCTGATGCCAAGGTAATCGATGTTGCTATGAAATACGGTTATGATTCTCACGATAGTTTTACCCGTGCGTTCACAAAATTTCACGGAATTTCTCCTAAGGCTGCAAAAGAAAAAGGAGCGCATCTTAAATCCGTTGCTCCTTTAAGAATAAGTCTTACATTGAAAGGTGGAACTATGATGGATTACAGAATTGTTGAAAAAGAGGCTTTTACAATCATGGGCAAATCAAAATTGTTCAATATCGAAACATCTTATGAAGAAATACCTGAATGGTGGAAAGAACATTATCAGACAGGTGGTGGAAAAATCGTAAAGGGAATGTTTGGTGCCTGCCTTGATAATGACGGAAAAAGCTTTGATTATCTCATTGCAGATTTGTATTTGCCCTGGAATAATATTCCTGATGGATATATAACAAGAATTATACCTGCAGGAACATGGGCGGTATTTCCTTACAAAGGAAAATGTCCCAAAGCGCTTCAGGATGTAAATACACAGATATGGACCGAATGGTTACCGAATTGTAAAGAATATAAACTTGCGGGTAATTATAACCTTGAAGTATATTTAGACCCTAAATACGGTGAAATATGGGTTCCTATACAGAAAATTTAGCAGAAAAGAGCGTTGTTTTTTCAAAGAATAACGCTCTTTTATTTTTTTATTATTTTAAAAGTTACGATTTGGATACAAAACTATAAATTCTGTTGACAAAAAATGTAGTATGTTGTAGAATGAGTAAAGTATATTTATGCTATGATGTGATATTATAATATTATTATGGTATGATATACAAAAAACACATTGATAATCAAGGAGAATAAAATGAAAAAGGTATTGACACTTATGCTTGTTGCCGCTATGGCTATGAGCATCACAGCTTGTTCGAAGAAACCTGCTGAAACACCGGACACAACAACCACACCCGAAGTTACTACTGTTCCTGAGGAAACAACAACTGTTCCCGAAGAAACAACTGTTGCAACAGAAAATTCCGACATCGTTACAGAAGAATCAACAGACGCCCCTGAAGATACTACTGCTCCCTCTGCAACAGCAGACACACTTGGAAACACACTTTACAAGGACTTTTTAGACAAAGTCAAGGCAAACCCCGATATGAGCGTTGAAGAGCTTGCCAATCAGATTATAGCAAACCCTGTCATCCAGTTTGGTCCCGCTGTTATGCCTGTTGAAGCAGGATATCTCCCCGGATTCACAACAGAAATCGGCGGATTCAAGTCGGGCGCTATGTTCGCTCCTATGATAGGCTCTATTCCTTTTGTCGGATATGTTTTCGAACTCGAAAGCGAAGATGATGTTGCTGCATTTATGACAACTCTTAAAGATACTGCGGACCCCAGATGGAATGTCTGCGTTGAAGCTGATGAAACAGTAATGGGCAACTATGGAACAAAGGTATTCTTTGTAATGTGCCCTACTTCTATTGAAGGCTAATCAAAATAAATAAAGGCTGACCAAGGCGAGCCGCCTTTGGCGATTCTTGTATAAAATAAAGGTACCGCAGTTTGCCGCTCGGTACCTTTACTTCTATGTGGTTGTCGCGTCAAAATCAGCCTTATTTTTTAAAGGAATGATTTATAATGCTGTTTTCAAGCATAACATTTTTATTTTATTTTCTTCCGATAGTTTTAATACTCTATTTTGTAGTTCCCAAAAAGCTGAAAAATGCAGTTTTGCTTATTGCAAGTTTATTTTTCTATGCATGGGGCGAACCAAAATATATCGTTCTTATATCTATCGAAATAGTATGCGGATATATCGCGGGACTTTTAGTTGAAAAATTCAGAGAAAAGAAAGTTTCTAAGTTAATTCTGTTTATTTCAGCGATGGTATTTATAGGATGTCTTGTTTATTTCAAATATGCGGATTTCTTTATAAGCAATTTCAATGCGATAACAGGTCTTTCTATGGAACTTTTAAAACTCGCTTTGCCTGTAGGAATAAGTTTCTACACTTTTCAGATACTCAGTTATGTTATCGATGTTTACAGAGGCGACGCAAAAGCGCAGAAAAATCCTATAAACCTCGCGCTTTATGTTTCGCTTTTCCCTCAGCTTATAGCGGGCCCTATTGTAAGATATTCAGATATTGCAGAACAGCTTAGTAACAGAACTCACACTCTCGAGAAGACATATCAGGGAATAAGAATTTTTGTTATAGGTCTTGCTAAAAAAGTTCTTATAGCAAATTCTTTGGGTGAACTCTGCAACGCATATACAGGAAGAACAGAAAGTTCTGTTCTTTTCTGCTGGATGTTTGCAATAGCCTATGGTCTTCAGATATATTTTGACTTTTCGGGATATTCCGATATGGCAATAGGTCTTGGAAAGATATTCGGTTTTGAATTCTGCAAGAACTTTGACTATCCGTATATTTCAGGAAGTATCACTGAATTCTGGAGAAGATGGCATATGTCATTAGGAACGTGGTTCAGGGACTATGTTTATATTCCACTCGGCGGAAACAGATGCTCGAAACCCAGATGGTTTTTTAATATATTCGTAGTATGGTTACTGACAGGTTTCTGGCATGGTGCTGCATGGAACTTTATAATATGGGGTCTTTTCTTCGGTGTGTTCCTCGTTATCGAGAAACTTCTGCTCCTCAAAAAACTCGAAAAGATGAAGGTTTTAAACCATATCTATGTTATAATTCTTGTTGCGATAAGTTTTGTTATCTTTGCAAACGATAATTTCAGCGATGCACTCACCTGTCTTTCAGGAATGTTCTTTATGGGTGGTCTTCCCCTTGTTTCACACGAACAGCTTTATTATCTTTTAAGTTTTGCGGTTATTCTTATTGTTGCTGTTATAGGGGCAACACCGCTTCCTAAAAAAATTATTTCAAAGATTGAAAATAAAAATGTCGGAAATCTTATAATAAGCATTGCTGAACCAATATTCCTTGTTGTTGTTACAGTTTTATCAACAGCATATCTGGTTGACGGTTCATTCAATCCATTTTTATATTTCAGATTTTAAGGAGGTGTCGCTATGAAAGAAAAAACAAGAAGAATTATAGTTATATCTGTTATGGCGATATTTCTCTTTGTGGTTTCAGCCGTATGTATATTCAAAAAAGCAGATGACTATTCAGACAGCGAAAGACGAGTTCTTGCAAAAATGCCTGAGATTTCGTTTAAGTCAATACTGGATGGAAAGTTTATGTCTGACTTTGAAAGTTACGCTATGGACCAATTCCCTATGCGTGATAATATAAGAGGAATAAAATCATTCAACGAATTATTCATCTTCAATAAACGCGATAACAACAAACTTTATCTTTCGGACGGATTTATTTCAAAGACGGAATATCCTCTGAATTATGATATGCTGAATAACGCTACAAAAAAATTCAGATTCCTTTATGAGCAGAATCTTAAAGATAAGGATGTTGATATCTATCTTACGATAGTCCCCGATAAGAATTGTTATATTTCAGAAGAAGGATTAAGGCTTTCGGTTGACTACAATGAAATCAAGGAAAAGATGATAAAAGACAATGAATATATGTCTTATATCGATATTTCTGATATGATTGAGATTGATGATTTTTACAGGACAGATACTCACTGGAAGCAGGAAAATATAGTTGACATAGCTGAAAAGATATGTTCTGAAATGGGAACAGAACTTCATTCCGAATATGAAGTAGCAGAACTTCCCGATGATTTTTACGGAGTTTATTATGGTCAGTTAGCTTTACCCGTAACCCCTGACAAAATAAAATATCTCACAAACCAAGAGATAGAAAACTGCGTTGCAACAAGTTATGCAACAGGGATGCCGAAAGAAACAACTGTTTATAACTTTGATAAAGCAAAGAGTAAAGACCCTTATGAATTCTTCCTTTCAGGTGCTGACCCACTTGTGATAATAGAAAATCCTAACGCGAATAATGATAAAGAACTCGTTATTTTCAGAGATTCTTTTACAAGCAGTCTTGCTCCCCTTATGATAAACGGATATTCGAAAATAACGCTTGTTGACATAAGATATGTTCAGAGCGGGATGGTAGGAAATCTTGTTGAATTCAAAGATAATCAGGATATTCTCTTTATTTACAGCACAACAATACTCAATAACAGCACAGCGTTTAAGTAAAAATTAAATCCTGAGAAGAAAATTTCTCAGGATTTTTTTCTGTATTTTTTAGTGTATGGTATAAGTCGTTTTGAAATAAGCGATGCTACGATACAGATAACAACATCCAGTGGGATAAAAATAAGAAATCCCGAAACGATAATTGCTTTAAAACTCAAATCGGCGTTATCTGTAAAGAGATTTAAAATTATTACATAATAAATCATTCCGACAAGATATATAAGAAAAACGCCTATTATTGATGAAAGAAAAATTCTTTTAAAAGAGGGGTTTTCTTTTTTATGAACCAAATACCCCACTATAAAAGAGCAAAGAACAAACCCTGTTATATACCCGAAAGACGGATTTAAAACATAATGTATTCCCCCACCCGATGAAAAGACAGGAAGTCCTAAGAGTCCTAAAAAAATATAGACTATAACGCTTAAAGAGCCATAGTTTTTTCCGAGAAGAATTCCCGAAAGGATGACAAAAAATGTCTGCAAGGTTATCGGAACAGGAAATGCAGGGATTTTTATATATGCCCCTACTGCTATCAGTGCCGTAAAAAGCGCTGTAAGGCATAGCATTATGACTTTGTTCGTTTTACTCTTCATCAGAAAGTTCCTTTTTTCTTATACTTATCTCGCCTGACGAGATAATTCCATCGCTATTATCATCATATTCAACGATAAGTCGGCAATTTTCATCTATTCCCCTGAGTAATGCGGGGGTAGTTCCTTTTGGAGAAATAATATTTATTTTTTCGCCTATCCACAAAAGTCTTTTCTTATAGTTTTCAAAATAAGAATTTTTTTCTATATTTTTATAATACTCTGAAAATCTTTCAAGAACACCTGCTATAATGCGGTTTTTAGTATCCTTTTTTCTTTCAGAGAAGATATATCCAGCAATATTTTTTATATCATCAGGGAAATTATCAGAAGGGTTATAGACATTTATTCCGACACCGACAAAGGCGTATTTCAAAGAATTTGTTTTTGCATCAAAAGAAGATTCTGTAAGTATTCCACAAACCTTTTTATCAGAGATATAAATATCATTTACCCATTTGATATTGGTTTTTTCGCCCGAAATATCTTCTATTGTTTCAGCCACGGCAACTGCCATGGCGGTTGTTATTTTAGTTGTATCCTCAGGAGAAATAGAAGGACGCAAAAGAATTGTCATATAAATTCCTGTATCGGATGGAGAGAAAAAAGTTCTTCCGAGTCTTCCCTTTCCCATTGTCTGACTTTCAGAAATGACAACAGACCATTCGTGTTCGCCTTTTTCGGCAAACTCTTTCATTCTGATGTTTGTCGAATCAATCAAGTCATAGATATGAAAAGAAAAAGGAATAGATTTATTTGAAATATACTCTCTTATTCCGTTTTCAGAAACAACATCTTTTTCGTTCATTACTTTATTTCTCCGAGTATTTTTTTGCGATACATAAGGGCTGCTTGTTCGGTTTTGTTATCACCGAATTCGTAATAAACAACATCTTTAAGTTCATCGGGAAGATACTGTTGTTTTACATAATGGTTGGGATAATCATGCGGATAAAGATAGTGCTGACCTTTGACCGTGGCATCCTCGCCATCAAAATGCTTATTCTGAAGATGACGGGGAAATTCTCCTATAAGCCCTTTCTGAATATCATCAATAGTGGCATTTATTGCATTATGACCGCTATTCGACTTTGGTGATGTTGCAAGGAGAATAACCGCGTCTGCTATCGGAAGTCTTGCCTCAGGAAGACCTAATTGCAACGCAGAATCCACACAAGCCTTTACTATCGGTATTGCCAAAGGATAAGCAAGTCCTATATCCTCTGCGGCTATAACTAAAAGTCTGCGGCAGATTGAGATAAGGTCGCCCGACTCTAAAAGTCTTGCAGCATAATGGATAGCCGCATTTTCATCAGACCCTCTTATAGATTTCTGCAAAGCGGATAAAAGGTCATAATGAGTATCTCCGTCTCTGTCGTAACGCATATTACTGCGTTGTGCGAGTTCTTTTGCGAGCGAAAGAGGAACATAAACTCCCTTTGGGGTTATATCCCCCGCTAAAACGCAGAATTCAACTGTGTTTATCGATTTTCTGACATCTCCGCCACACGCCCTTGCGATATATTCGCATACGCCGTCGTCATAGGTTATCGTTGCATTGACATCTTCTTCCATAAGTTTAAAAGCGCGTTTTACCGCAGGAACAACATCTTCAGCGGTAACAGGCTTGAATTCAAAAACTGTCGAACGGCTGACAATAGCGTTATAAACATAGAAATAGGGGTTTTCAGTTGTTGATGCGATAAGAGTTATCTGTCCGTTTTCGATATACTCGAGAAGGCTCTGCTGTTGTTTTTTATTGAGATACTGGATTTCGTCGAGATAAAGAAGAACTCCATTTATGCCGTCTATTGTATCGCAATCTGCGATAATCTCTTTTATATCAGAAACAGATGCTGATGTTCCGTTGAGCTTATGGAGTTTAAGATTGGTATTTTCTGCGATAATTCGGGCAATTGTCGTTTTTCCTATACCCGAAGAGCCATAGAAAATCATATTGGGAACTCTTCCGCTTTCAATAATTCTGCGAAGAGGTTTCCCTTCACCTATCAGATGCTTCTGACCTACTATTTCATCAAGACTTTTAGGTCTTATTCTGTCTGCAAGAGGAGTCTGCATAATTATCTCCTATCCAAAAAATTTTTCAAGTGCTTTGTCAAGTGATTCGCGCCAGAATTTCCAGTTATGTATACCTTCCCACATTTCAAAAGAATGCGGGATTTCAAGGCTTTTAAGATGTTCTGCGTAATCTTTGTTCATCGAAAGAAGAAAATCATTTTCGCCACATGAAAAATAGATTTCTGTTTTAAAACCTGACTTTGAAAATTCTTCTGATATATGATAAAGATTATCGTTATCAGAAAGGATCTGTTCATTTCCTAAAACGGATATTTTTTCTCTTTCCGTAAAGGTTACATTATCGGTATCTTTCATAGCGGCTTTTACATCGCATACTGTCGAAAAACCGCCGATTTTAGAGAATTTATCGTGATTTCTCATTCCGATTTTAAAAGCACCGTATCCGCCCATAGAAAGTCCCATTATAGCTATGTCTTCCCTTTTTTCAGAAAATTTGAAAATAGAAGAAACCATTTCGGGAAGTTCTTCTGAAATGAATGTGTAATAATCAAGACCGAAAGCCATATCTGTATAAAAACTGCGCTGAACTTCGGGCATAACAAATGCAACATTATATTTATCTGAAAGTTCACGGAGGTTGGCATTTTCAAGCCATGCAGCAGCGTTATCGCTCAAACCATGCAACAGATAGGCAACACGCGGAATGTTGCCGTTGGTATCGGTCAATTTTCCGCGTGGTGTAATAATATTCAGATTTGTATCCATTCCGAGCGATTTAGAATAGATTGTCCCGTTAAACGAAGCCATTATTCGTAAAGAGGGAACTTAGCGCAGATTTCGTTTACGCCTGCACGGATTTCGTCAGCCTTATTTTCGAAATCTGTTGCGCAGAGGTAGATATATTCTGCGATTTTTTCCATTTCTTCAACACCGAGACCTCTTGTTGTAACAGCAGGTGTTCCTATTCTGATACCGCTTGTTACAAAAGGCTTTTCAGGGTCGTTATGGATAGCATTCTTATTGACTGTGATGTATACTTCATCAAGACGATGTTCAAGTTCTTTACCTGTGATGTTGAAAGGACGAAGGTCAACAAGCATAAGATGGTTGTCTGTTCCGCCTGAAACGAGGTTGAATCCTCTCTTGAGAAGACCATCTGCAAGTGCCTTTGCGTTTTCAACTACTCTCTTACCGTAATCCTTGAATTCAGGCTTGAGTGCTTCGCCGAAACATACTGCCTTACCTGCGATTGTATGCATAAGAGGACCGCCCTGTGTTCCGGGGAAGATTGCTGAGTTGATCTTCTTTGCGAGTTCTTCGCTGTTTGTAAGGATAAGACCGCCTCTGGGTCCACGAAGTGTCTTATGAGTTGTTGTTGTAACGATATCAGCATAAGGTACGGGTGACTGATGCTGACCTGCCGCAACAAGACCTGCGATATGAGCCATATCTACCATAAGATAAGCGCCTACTGATTTTGCTATCTGTGAAAGTCTTTCAAAATCAATAGCTCTGGGATATGCAGATGCACCTGCTACAATGAGCTTGGGCTTATGTTCGTCAGCAAGTTTCTGAACTGTATCGTAATTAATCATTTCTGTTTCGTCATCAAGGCCATAAGAAACAAAGTTGAAATATTTACCTGAAAGGTTTACGGGTGAACCGTGTGTGAGATGTCCGCCGTCAGCAAGGCTCATACCGAGAACTGTATCACCGGGCTGAAGAAGAGCAAAATAAACTGCTGTATTTGCCTGTGCACCTGAATGAGGCTGAACATTTGCGAATTTTGCACCGAAAAGCTTACAAGCTCTGTCGATAGCGATGCTTTCTACAATGTCAACACATTCGCATCCGCCGTAATATCTCTTGTTGGGGTAACCTTCTGCATACTTATTTGTGAGAACACTTCCCATAGCAGCCATAACCGCAGGAGAAACAAGGTTTTCACTTGCAATAAGTTCAAGGTTTCTCTTCTGACGAGCAAGTTCTGATTTCATTGCTTCGCCGACTTCTTTGTCACATTCTGCAACAAAGCCGATTGTATCCATAATGTTTTCGTACATCTGAAAATACCTCTTTCCTATAAAAATAATCACATATATTATACTATATTATTACAATAAAGTAAAGACTTTTTTGAAAAAGGACAAAAAAATAAATCCCGATTTTAAAATCGGGATTTTTGGAGGCGCCACCCGGATTTGAACCGGGGATCAGGGTGTTGCAGACCCACGCCTTACCACTTGGCTATAGCGCCGAGAAAATGGAGCGGATTACGAGGCTCGAACTCGCTACCTCCACCTTGGCAAGGTGGCGCTCTACCAGATGAGCTAAATCCGCAAATGTTGGTGCCTCCGAT
>JAFXHL010000051.1 GCA_017536405.1 Oscillospiraceae bacterium | reverse complement strand
GGTCTTATGCTTCAGTCAGCCTGCGAAGCGGGAAGTATCCTTGCCGACCATGTAGGAGGAAGTGTTGAAGGCTTTGTTGAAATGATGAATAACAAGGCTGTTGAAATCGGATGTGAAAATACTCACTTCGTCAACGCACACGGTCTTCATCATCCCGACCAGTATACAACCGCAAAGGATATGGCAAAGATTATGGAATATGCCATATCACTTCCTGAATTCAGGGAAATAGCAAGTACTTACAGCTATGAAATCCCCGCAAACAACAAGCATACGGAACCGCGTAACATCTATCATACAAATAAAATGATACTCAGAACGAGTGATTATTATTATGAACCGATAGGCCCTTCAAAGACAGGAACAACCGATGAAGCGGGAAGATGCCTTGCATCAACAGCAAGTTTCGGCGGATATAACTATCTTTTAGTAACTCTTGGCGGACCTATGAAGGACGAAGAAGGAAACAATTTCCAGAGCGCATTTTTAGATGCAAAATCACTTTATGAATGGGCTTTTGCATATTTCAGAGAAACAACAATCCTTTCGGTAACAGAAGAACTCGGCGAAGTTTCTGTTAAATATTCAGCAGGCGCAGACCATATCCTTGTTCATCCCGAACATGGTTTTGAAATGTTCTGGCCTACATCCATAGAAACAACAGTTATCGAAAAGAAGGTAAATCTTCCTAAAGAAATCGAAGCACCCGTAAAAGCAGGGGATAAGATAGGAACACTTGAACTCAGATGTTCAGGCGAAACTCTCGCAGAGATAAACCTTCTCGCGTCTCAGGGTGTTGAAAAATCAGCGCTTGCCTATAATCTTGACCTTGTAAAGAAATTCTTCAGCTCAATCTGGTTTAAGGTAACTTTAGGCGTTGTCCTCTTCTTTGTAGCAGGATATGTAGCACTTGTTATCATCGCAAACAAGAAAAAGAAAAAGCGCCGCAGAATGAACAGAAATGCAAGACCTGCCAACAGACAGAGACCTCCTCGCAGATAAAAATTTCCCACCACAGCCTCTTTTAAGGGACTGTGGTGTTTCTTTTTGTTGAAATGAGGAAAAATATTATAGCGCAATTTTATAAAATCTCTCTTTTATTTTTGTGCAAAAGAGAGATTTTGTTTTTATCCCTCACAAATACGCAAAAAGTTTATGGTAAAAATAACTAATTAACAAGATATATTGCTTTGTTTTCAGACTAACCACAATATATTGTGGTCGAATACCTGAAATAGCCTTTTCAAAAATAGAATATATGTTCTGCGGAACATATATTCTATTTTTTGCACAAAAGGACAAGTTGGCTATTTTTCGGGGTTTTTTCAACTTTCAGAACGAAAAAATCGTTGAAAAAATCGACTTTCAGATTTTAGTCTGATAAGATCGAACACAAAAAAATAGGATATTTTTCCGATTGCGCTTTTATTTTATATATGATAAAATTGTTGCAAAAGTGGTGGAAAGTGGTGATAAGTGTCACTGAGTGGTGATTTTCAACACTTTCAACAGAGTTTTCAACAATCGGAATGAGAGGTGAGATAAGCGTGTCAACAAAGGCTTTAATGGGCATTTATAAACATACAGTCGATGCAAAGGGCAGAATGGCATTCCCGAATAAGCTCAGAGATGCGCTCGGCTCACAGTTCATAGTAACAATCGGTCTTGAAGGTTGTCTTTATGTTTATTCCGAAGAGGAATGGGAAGTTTTTACCGACAAGCTCAAATCTCTCGGCGGATCACTTGCTAAAGCGGCGAAGAAAAAGTATGCCGCAAACGCAGTTTTTGCCGAAACAGACAGTCAGGGAAGAATTCTTCTCTCGCAGAATCTCCGTGAACACGCAGACCTCGGACATGATGTTATTGTAATAGGTAATATAAACCGTGCTGAAATATGGAATCCTGAAAGATGGGATAAGTTCAACGAAGAATATTCTGATGAAGAACTTGCCGCTGCATTGGAGGATATTGATATTTAATGGAATTTTCACATAAACCTGTAATGCTCTATGAGTGTCTTGAGGGACTGAATATCGACCCTTGCGGAATTTATCTTGACGGAACGGCAGGCGGCGCAGGACATTCAAGTGAAATAGCAAAGAGACTCACAACAGGAAGACTCATTTCGCTTGACAGAGACCCCGATGCAGTAGCCGTTGCAACAGAAAGACTCAAGGATTATAACGCAACAGTTGTAAACTGCAATTATTCTGAAATGGACAAGGCACTCTCAGACCTTGGTATAGATAAAGTAAACGGAATTCTTATGGACCTCGGTGTTTCGTCATATCAGCTTGATAATGCTGAAAGAGGATTTTCCTATCATTATGATGCGGCGCTTGATATGAGGATGTCGAAAACGGGATTATCTGCAAAAGATGTTGTCAATGAATATTCCTATGCCGACCTTTCAAAAATAATATTTGAATACGGCGAGGAGAAGTTTGCGAGAAACATAGCAAACAACATTATAAAGGCAAGAGAAAATAAAACAATAGAAACAACTCTTGAACTCGCTGAAATAATAAGGAATTCAATTCCCCAGAAATTCAGAAGAGACAAAAACCCCTGCAAAAAAACGTTCCAGGCAATACGAATGGAAGTAAACGGAGAGCTTGCGCATCTTTCCGAAGGGCTTGATAAAGCATTCGATGCTCTTGAAATCGGCGGAAGACTCTGCGTCATAACATTCCATTCTTTAGAGGACAGGCTTGTGAAACAGCGTTTCGCATCATTCTGCACAGGTTGCACCTGCCCTCCCGAATTCCCCGTATGTGTATGCAACAAAAAGCCTCAGGGAAAACTTATAAATAAAAAACCCATTGAGGCATCGGCTGAAGAGATTGAGGAAAACAACCGCAGCCGCAGTGCGAAGTTAAGAATTATAGAAAGGATAAGACGTGATGAGCAAACAGACTAATCTTGCTTACGACCTCTCAAGGTATGAATATCACAAAGCAGCGCCGGAACCAAAGCGTGAGCAGATGATTAAGCGTTCAACAAAGGTAGCGCCTAAGGGCTTTTCTGCTGTCAAGACAGTTGCGTCAGTTACACTTGCGGGTGCGCTTATGTGTTTTGTTCTTTACGGAAAAGCAGAAGAAACCTGTCTTCAGGCGGAGATAACAGCAATGACAAAAGCCGTTGATGTAGAATACAGCAACGGCGTAAGAATGAAAGCGGAACTTGACGGAAGAACCTCGATAGAAAGTGTTGAGGATTATGCCGAAAATGTTCTCGGTCTTAAAAAACTCGATAAATCTCAGGTTGAATATGTCAGCCTTCAGAACAACGATGTTATCGAGATAGCCGAAACCGAATCCAATGCGTTTGTAAATATAAAGAACAAGTTTTACGAACTCATGGAATATCTTGGTGGATAAAGCAATACTATGATACATAAGGGGCAGTAAAGGGTAGAATGCTCAGCATTCACCCCACTGCCCTAAATGTGCTTTTATCAAGCCGAAAAAATTTGTTATAAGGAGGGTCAAATAAAAGATTATGCCGACAAAAAGTATGAAATTCCGACTTAATATTTTAGTATCGATTGCGTTTATTGTTGCGATAGCATGGGTAGTTATAAATCTTTTTTCAACCTCTGTAACAAACAGCACAGAATATCGTGCAAAAGCAAACAGCAGTCAGTTCAGAAGCGTGGCAATCCCTGCAAAGAGAGGGTCTATATATGCCGCAGACGGCGAAGTTCTTGCACAGTC
>JAFXHL010000050.1 GCA_017536405.1 Oscillospiraceae bacterium | reverse complement strand
TTATCGAGAGCGGCTATGCCTTCTTCTGTTTTAAGGTCGTTTTCGTTTATGCATCTTTCTATGTTTCCCGAGATAACAGATGCGGTTTCTGAAAGAGAGTCCTTTATATCGTTTTTATACACATTTATAACAGTTATCGCAATAACTGTTCCTATACAGATTATGCTTGAGAATATAACTGCGGCGCAGATAGAAAAATATTTTGTTATCATTCTGTTTTTCATTTCTTTCGCCGCCCTTTCTCATTTTAATTAAAGAGAGCCGATTATTTAATCGGCTCTTCTGTGGTTTCAAATTTATAGCCTACACCCCATACAGTTTTGAGCACCCATTTGTCAGATACTCCTTCGAGCTTTTCACGAAGACGCTTTATGTGAACGTCAATCGTTCTTGAATCGCCGTAATATTCAAAGCCCCATACTTCATCAAGAAGCTGGTCTCTTGTATAAACTCTGTTGGGATTTGAAGCGAGGTAGAAAAGAAGTTCAAGTTCCTTAGGGGGAGTATCGAGAACTTTTCCGTCAACTTTGAGTTCGTATCTTGTCATATTTACCTGAAGCTTGTCATAAGAAACTTCCTTTGATTCTGTTTCGGGCGCAGTCTGACCTGCTCTGCGGTAAACCGCCTTTATTCTTGCGACAACTTCTTTTGCGTCGAAAGGCTTTACTATGTAGTCGTCAGCACCGAGTTCAAGGCCTAAAACCTTATCGAATGTTTCTGATTTGGCAGTAACCATAAGTATCGGAACATTTGATTTTTTTCTGATTTCTCTGCAGACCTGCCAGCCGTCCATAACGGGAAGCATGATGTCAAGAAGAATGACATCGGGCTTTGTAGCGTTGAATTTTTCAATACCTTTTTCGCCGTCATGCGCGAGAATAACTGTATATCCTTCTTTTTCAAGATAAATTCTGAGTAATTCGCAGATGTTGATATCATCATCAACAACAAGAATTTTTTCGAGCGCCATTTAAACCTTCCCCTCTCTAAAAATATTCATAGTACTATTATACTTTATTTACAAATATGAATTGTGAACAAATTGTAAACAATAACATCCCCGAAAATAGTCATATGATAACAAATATAATAAATCGCGGTCTGAGATTTTTGTGTATAATTACAAAAAATATAAAAATGACACTTTTCACTTGCAATTTTATATCAAAGTAAGTAAAATAGTTATTAGCACTCGTACCCTTTGAGTGCTAACAAGAGTTTATAATCAATTTTAAATACAGGAGGAAAACAGTATGACAATCAAGCCTTTACAGGACAGAGTCGTTTTAAAGATGACAGAAGCAGAGGAAACAACAAAGAGCGGAATCATCCTTACAGGAAGCGCTAAGGAAAAGCCCGAAATCGCTGAAGTTATTGCAGTCGGCGAAGGAAAGAAAGATGTTACAATGACAGTTGAAAAGGGCGATAAGGTACTTATCCAGAAGTATAGCGGAACAAATGTCAAGGTTGACGGAGAAGAATACATCATCGTCAAGATGGATGATATCCTCGCAGTTGTAAAGTAAATCAATCTACTACTATTATATATAAAGGAGAGAAATTACAATGGCAAAAGACATTATTTATGGTGAAGAAGCAAGAAAGTCTTTACAGGCCGGTATTGACAAACTTGCCGATACAGTTAAAATCACATTAGGCCCCAAGGGAAGAAACGTTGTTCTCGATAAGAAATTCGGCGCACCCCTCATCACAAATGACGGTGTTACAATCGCAAAGGAAATCGAACTCGAAAACGCATTCGAAAATATGGGTGCTCAGCTTGTAAGAGAAGTTGCTACAAAGACAAACGACGCAGCAGGTGACGGTACAACAACAGCAACACTTCTCGCTCAGGCACTTATCCGTGAAGGAATGAAGAACATCGCAGCAGGCGCTAACCCCATGATAGTTAAAAAGGGTATCTCAAAGGCTGTTGATACAGCAGTGGGAGCTATCGTTGCAAACTCAAAGGCAGTAAGCGGAACAGAAGATATCGCAAGAGTAGCAACAGTTTCATCTGCTGATGAAAATGTAGGTAAGCTCATTGCAGACGCTATGGATAAGGTTACAGCAGACGGCGTTATCACAATCGAAGAAAGCAAGACAGCCGAAACATACTCAGAAGTTGTTGAAGGTATGCAGTTTGACCGCGGATACATCACACCCTATATGGTAACAGATACAGATAAGATGGAAGCTGTTCTTGATGACGCACTCATCCTCATCACAGACAAGAAGATTTCTTCAATTCAGGAAATTCTTCCTCTTCTCGAACAGATTGTTCAGTCAGGAAAGAAGCTCCTCATCATCGCTGAAGATGTTGAAAGCGAAGCACTCTCAACAATTATCGTAAATAAACTCAGAGGAACATTTACCTGTGTTGCTGTAAAGGCTCCAGGTTTCGGTGACAGAAGAAAAGAAATGCTTCAGGATATCGCAATCCTCACAGGCGGTCAGGTTATTTCAGAAGAAATCGGTCTCGACCTTAAGGATGCTTCAATCGAACAGCTCGGAAGAGCACAGAAGGTTGTTGTTCAGAAAGAAAACACAATCATCGTCAACGGTGCAGGCAATGCTGACGCTATCAAGGCAAGAGTTGCACAGATAAAGACACAGATTGAAACAACAACATCAGATTTCGACAGAGAAAAGCTTCAGGAAAGACTTGCTAAGCTTTCAGGCGGTGTAGCAGTTATCAGAGTAGGTGCTGCAACAGAAATCGAAATGAAGGAAAAGAAACTCCGCATCGAAGATGCTCTCGCAGCAACAAAGGCAGCCGTTGAAGAAGGTATCGTTGCAGGTGGCGGAACAGCGCTCATCAATGCTATTCCTTCAGTTGAAAAACTCACAGCATCACTTTCAGGCGACGAAAAGACAGGCGCACAGATCGTTCTCAAGGCACTCGAAGAACCCCTCCGTCAGATTGCCGCTAACGCAGGTCTCGAAGGAAGCGTTATCATAGATAAGGTTCGCCGTTCAAGAAAAGTTGGCTATGGCTTCGATGCTTACAACGAAGTTTATACAGATATGATTCCTGCAGGAATCGTTGATCCTACAAAGGTTACTCGTTCAGCACTCCAGAACGCAGCTTCAGTTGCGGCTATGGTTCTCACAACAGAAAGCCTTGTAACAGATATCAAGGAAGAAAACCCCGCTCCTGCAATGCCCGCAGGCGGTATGGGCGGAATGTATTAATCGTCATAAAAGTTATATATCCCCACGGAGAAATCTGTGGGGATTACTTTATTTGTAAACAAATTGTGAACATTGAAATTTTTTCAAAAAAAGACTAAAGTTTGGAAAACCTCAGCCGATATAATAGACAGAAGTTGAAACACACCGGATAAACGGTGGGGCATAAAACCGAAGCGCAATAGGTTTTTGCCGACTTTCTACTACATTAAATTAGTCGAAAAGATTTCGACGGAAAAATAATACAGGAGGTATTAGTATGGTAGTACAACACAATCTTTCAGCGATGAACTCAACACGACTTTTAGGAGTTAACCAGTCAGGTCTTGCTAAGAACCTTGAAAAGCTTTCATCAGGTTACTCAATCAACCGTGCAGGCGACAACGCTGCAGGTCTCGCAATCTCAGAAAAAATGCGTTCACAGATCGCTGGTCTTAACCAGGCATCTACAAACTCACAGGACGGCATCTCAATGGTTCAGACTTTTGAAGGCGCTCTCCAGGAAACAGACGCTATCCTTCAGAGAATGAAGACTCTCGCAACACAGTCAGCTAACGGCACATACGACGAAAACGTTGACCGTGCAGCTATCGAACTCGAATATCAGCAGCTCTGTGATGAAATCGACGACATT
>JAFXHL010000049.1 GCA_017536405.1 Oscillospiraceae bacterium | reverse complement strand
ATCCCTTAAAAGACCTGCTATATCGGTCATAAGAACGAGATTTTCAGCACCGAGTTCCGCTGCTATTCTCGCTGCGGCTGTATCCGCATTTACATTGTATGTACTTCCCTTTTCATCGCAGGCAACAGTTGCTATTACGGGAATGTATCCGCCGTCAAGAGCGTCAAGTATAGGTTTTTTATTTACCTTTACTATATCGCCTACATATCCTAAATCAACTTCGCCTTCCATCTTTTCAGCCATAAGCATCTGACCGTCTATTCCGCAAAGGCCCAATGCGTTGCCCTTGTTCTGTGCCAAAAGCGCTACGAGTTCTTTATTTACCTTTCCTGATAAAACCATCTTTACGATTTCAACAGTTTCGGCATCTGTATAACGGAGACCGCCTATGAATTTGCTTTCTATGCCTACTCTGTTAAGCATATCGTTTATTTCGGGTCCTCCGCCGTGAACGAGAACTACCTTTATACCTACGAGTGTAAGAAGGACTATATCGCTCATTACATCGTGTTTGAGTTCTTCGTTTGTCATTGCGTTTCCGCCGTATTTTACAACGACAATCTTATCGCTGTAATGCTGGATGTGAGGCAAAGCGTCCATAAGGACTTTCGCCTGGATGTTGTTCTGAATTCTGCTCATTGTTTTTTTGCTCCCGGTAAAAATTTATTAAATACTCTATCAGACTTTTCCTTTATATTCGGAAAGTTGTTTCTGAATGAGATTATATACTGTTACAACATTTTCTATTGTTCCGAAACGGATTTCATCAGGGTTTTCCTTATTGAATTTCACTCCGTTCAGTTTTATCATAATTTCGCCGAGTCTGCTTCTGCTGTTGTATTTCAGAACAACATTCTGAACCTGACGATATTTGACATCATAAAGCTTTTTCGAAAAAATTCCTTCGCTTCTTATAATTCTTCTGTCGGTAACTATAAAAAAGGTCTGTTGTCTTCTGTATTCAAGAAAGAAGTATACCCCTGCTGTCACAAGACAGATTATTATTATAGGAAGACATCCTATAAGAACAACTTTTATTTCTTTTATAAGAATAAGGATAAGAGTTAAAAGAAGAATTGCTCCTCCAAAAATGAGAAAGGTTTTTTCTGCATTTTTAAGCGATTTATTGGGAACAGGATTTCCGTGCCACAAAACTCTTTCGTCGCTTAAAAAACCTATCGGAAGTTTACTGTTATCCTGCATTTTTCCCTCTCTCCTTTCCTATGGAATAAGCACGGGATTATGTTCTGTAATCGCCGTTTATCTTTACATAATCATATGTAAGGTCACAACCCCATGCGGTCGCTTCCTTATCGCCTTCAAAAAGATTTATATCAATGAAGATTTCATCTTCTGAAAGGACTTTCTTTGCTTCGTCTTCTGAAAATTCAACGCCTGCGCCATTTTCGCATACATGAATTTTTCCTGCTTTCGATGAAAGGTCAACCGAAACCTTGTTTATATCAAATTCAGCCTCAGCATAACCTATTGCGCAGAGAATTCTTCCCCAGTTGGCGTCTTCGCCGAACATCGCACATTTGAAGAGCGGTGAACGGATAACACTTTTAGCAACGATGATTGCTGTGTCAAGGTCGGGCGCACCCTTGCAGATACAAGTAAGAAGTTTTGTTGCACCTTCGCCGTCCTTAGCAAGCATTCTTGTAAGGTTTGACATTACTTCGTAAAGCGCTGATTTGAAGATTTCATAATCTTCGCCTTCTGATGTGATTTCTTTGTTTCCCGAAAGACCGTTTGCCATAAGCATACAGGTATCGTTTGTTGACTGGTCACCATCGACAGAAAGGCAGTTATATGTAATCTTTACGATTTCTGAAAGTGCTTTTTTAACCATTTCAGATGAGACAGCGGCGTCTGTTGTAATGAAGTTCAGAGTTGTTGCCATATTGGGATGAATCATTCCGCTTCCCTTTGCCATTCCGCCCATACGGCATACTTTTCCGTCTATTTCAAATTCAACTGCATATTCTTTCTTGAATGTGTCTGTTGTCATAATAGCAACGGCGGCTTCTTCGTTTCCTTTATAAGAAAGGTTTTCCTTAAGCACAGGAATTGCCTTTTCGATAGGTTCTATGGGTAAAATCTGACCGATAACACCTGTTGATGCAACCACTACTTCACAAGGCTTTATGCCGAGTGCTTCGGCTGTCATGGAACACATTTTTTCTGCTTTTTCTTCGCCGTCGGCATTGCAGGTATTTGCGTTCTTTGAGTTTACAATAACAGCGATAGCCTTGCCGCCTGATTTTTCAAGATTTTTCTTTGTAACGATAACGGGTGCACCTTTGACTTTATTCTGTGTATAAACACCTGCTGTGTTGCAGATAACATCTGAAACAAGAAGTGCGATATCGTTTTTCTTTGTGGGGTTGTTTTTTATTCCACAGTAAAGTCCGCTTGCTTTAAAGCCTTTTGCCGCGCATACTCCACCGTCTATGAGTTTAAATTCCATTTTATTCACCTTAATTTACTGATTATTCAAGTCCTGTCTTTTCATCAATGCCCATCATGATGTTAAGACACTGAACAGCCGCACCCGATGCACCTTTTCCGAGGTTATCAAGACGAGAACAGATGAGAATCTGTTCGTCGTTTCCTGAAACGAAAATCTGCATATTGTTTGTTCCTTCAAGTGCGTTTGCTGACATAAATCCGTTTTCGAGTTCTTCTTCGCCACCAAGTGACATAACCTTTACGAAATGTTCGCATCTGTAATGATTTTTGAGAACTTCGTGGATTTCTTTTATTGATGTTCTCTTAGCAAGAGTTCTTCTTACAACAGGAACAGCAACTATCATTCCTGCATAGTAATCGCAGACCATAGGGTTAAACATAGGAGTGTATGAAAGACCTGAAATTGCCTGCATTTCCTTCAAATGCTTATGATTCTGTGCGAGTGCATACATTCTGGGAGCGTCAAATTCCTTTGCTCTGTTTTCGTCTTCATACTGGGCAATTCCCTTTTTACCAGCACCACTGTATCCCGAAACGGCATAGCTTGTTACATACTGATAGGGTGCGAAAATTCCTTCTTTAACGAGAGGATAAACTATCGAGTTGAATCCGCTTGCATAGCAACCGGGAACAGCAACTCTCTTTGAATTTTTTATCTTGTTTCTGAATTCTCTTGAAAGTTCGGGGAAACCATAAGCCCACTGGGGATTTGTTCTGTGAGCTGTTGAAGCGTCGATAATTCTTACATCCGGATTTTCTACCATAGAAACCGCTTCGATTGATGCGGCATCAGGCAGACAAAGGAAAGTAAAATCAGAAGCGTTTATAAACTTCTTTCTTTCGTCAGGGTCTTTACGCTTGTCCTCGTCGATTCTGAGTAATTCGATATCGTCTCTTCCGTTGAATCTTTCAACGATTTTAAGTCCTGTTGTGCCTTCCTGACCGTCGATGTAAATTTTTACTTTCTCCATGGTGTCGCTTCCTTCCGTTATTTTTTGACATATTTGAGATTCATGCCTGCGCCCTCTTTGCCGACAGGGCGGATATGGAAACCGAATTTTTCATAGAATTTTTCCTTGCCGTAAGCAGAAAGAAGTGTGAGAGAAATTCCCTCTCCGCTTTCAATGCTGTCATCGGCATATTTCATAAACTGAGTTACAAGTTCTTTGCCTATTCCCTGCCCTTGATAATCGGGATGAACAATGACATCGACAAGCATAAGATGATATCCACCGTCGCCTACCCCTCTTGACATTCCGACTGCTTTGTCGCCGTCATAGGCTACTGTAAAGAATGAGGAATTTTTCATCGCGTTGTCAAATTGTCTTCTTGTTATTGTATTCCATCCTACAAGGATACGGAGATTGTTATAGTCTTCAAAAGATATTTCTGGTTTAAAGGTCAACATTTTTAATTAAGTTTCATCTGCTTTCAGTTTTTCTCTGACATATTTTATCTGCTTTGCAACCGCGTCAGGTGCAGGACCGCCGACAACATTTCTCTGTGTTACACAGGTATCGAGAGAAATCGCCTTATAGACATCGTTATCGAAAGTATCGCAAAGCTGTCTGTATTCATAAATCGGTAAATCTTCGAGTGTTGTATTGAGGCTTATGCACTTTGCAACGAGAGTTCCCGTAATCTTATAGGCATCACGGAATGCAAGGCCTTTTTTAACAAGATAATCTGCGCAGTCTGTTGCGTTGATAAAGCCTTTTGCAGCAGCCGCACGCATATTTTCTTTATTTACCGACATAGTTTCGAGCATAGGGATAAAGGTTGAAAGACAGAGTTTTACTGTATCGACAGCATCGAAAATCGCCTCTTTATCTTCCTGCATATCCTTGTTGTATGCAAGAGGAAGTCCCTTCATCATTGTGAGAAGAGTCATAAGGTCACCATAAACTCTTCCTGTCTTTCCTCTTATGAGTTCTGTTATATCGGGATTCTTCTTCTGTGGCATGATAGATGAACCTGTGGCATATGCGTCGTCAAGTTCTATAAATTTGAATTCCCATGAGCACCAGAGGATGATTTCTTCAGAAAATCTTGAAAGATGCATCATAAGAATTGAAATTGCCGATGCAAGTTCTATGCAGAAATCTCTGTCTGAAACACCGTCGAGAGAATTCTGTGTTACTTCTGAAAAACCTAAGATATCACATACTCTCTGTCTGTCGATGGGGTAGGTTGTTGAAGCTAAAGCACCGCTTCCGAGTGGCATAACATTCATACGGTTGTATGCATCTTCAAGTCTGCCAAGGTCACGAATAAGCATCTGTGCGTAAGCCATAAGATGATGACCGAATGTTATGGGCTGTGCTCTCTGAAGGTGAGTATAGCCGGGCATAACCGTTGTCTTGTGTTCATCAGCGATATTGCAGAGAACCCCGAGAAGTTTCTTTACAAGCTCTGTTATCGACTTTGTTTCAGCCTTGAGGTTCATTCTGATGTCAAGAGCAACCTGGTCGTTTCTGCTTCTTGCTGTATGAAGTCTTTTTCCTGTTTCGCCGAGTCTTTTTGTGAGTTCGGCCTCAACGAACATATGAATATCTTCAGCAGTAGGATCTATTTCAAGTTCACCGCTGTGGATATCCTGAAAAATAGCACCGAGTTCGTTTGCTATCTGTTTGCTTTCTTCAAGGTCGATAATTCCACATTCACCGAGCATTGTTACATGAGCAATACTCCCCTGAATATCCTGCTTATACATTCTTGCGTCAAATGAAACGGAAGAGTTGAAGTCGTTTACCTTTTCATCGACCTCTTTTGAAAATCTTCCTGCCCACATTTTTGCCATAATTTTCTCCTCCCGAAAAAACGAACATACGGGCAAAGCCATTTTCAGCCATGCCCGAAATGTTATAATACGCCAGATGAGTTACTTATTGTTTCTCTTCTGATCGAGTTTTGCCTTAACCTTGATGGGAAGACCAAAGAGGTTGATGAATCCTGCGCTGTCCTTCTGGTCGTAAACATTATCCTCATCAAATGTTGCAACTTCTTCATCGTAGAGAGTATAAGGAGATGTAACACCTGCGTTGATTATATTACCCTTATAGAGTTTGAGCTTAACATCGCCTGTTACAGTCTTCTGTGTTTCTGTAACGAATGCAGAGAGAGCTTCACGAACGGGTGTATACCACTGTCCGTTATAAACGAGGTCTGCAAAGTCGATAGCGAGCTTCTGCTTCATTCTCTGAGTCATTTTGTCAAGAGTGATTGTTTCGAGAACGTCGTGTGCGTGGTAAAGAATTGTTCCACCGGGAGTTTCATAAACGCCTCTTGATTTCATACCAACGAGACGGTTTTCAACGAGGTCAGCAAGACCTATTCCGTTAGCGCCACCGAGTTCGTTGAGCTTAGTAACAATTTCAACACCCTTCATTTCCTTGCCGTCGATAGCTGTGGGAACGCCCTTTTCGAAATGAATTGTAACATATGTAGGCTTATCGGGAGCCATTTCGGGTGAAACGCCCATTTCAAGGAAACCGGGCTTGTTGTACTGAGGTTCGTTAGCGGGGTCTTCAAGGTCAAGACCTTCGTGTGAAAGGTGCCAGAGGTTCTTATCCTTTGAGTAGTTTGTTTCTCTGTTTATCTTGAGAGGGATGTTGTGTGCCTCTGCGTAGTCGATTTCTTCATCTCTTGACTTGATGTCCCAGATTCTCCAGGGTGCAATAATTTCCATATCGGGAGCATAAGCCTTGATTGCGAGTTCGAATCTTACCTGGTCGTTGCCCTTACCTGTGCAACCATGGCAGATTGCGTCTGCGCCTTCTTTAAGAGCAATTTCAGCGATTCTCTTTGCAATGATAGGTCTTGCGAAAGATGTTCCGAGAAGGTATCTATTTCATAGATAGCCCCTGCCTGAACTGTGGGGAATACATAATCTTCGATGAATTCATCCTTAAGATCTTCTATGTAGAGCTTTGACGCACCTGTCTTGATTGCCTTTTCTTCAAGACCGTCAAGTTCTGTGCCCTGTCCGACGTCACCCGAAACTGCGATTACTTCACAGTTATCATAGTTTTCTTTAAGCCAGGGAATGATGATTGATGTGTCAAGTCCGCCTGAATATGCGAGTACTACTTTTTTGATTTTTCCAGCCATTTTAAAAGACTCCTTTGCAAAATAATTAACTGAATAAAATTATACACCCGTTATACATAGTTTGTCAAGTGTTTTTATACGATTTATGCATAATAATGAATAATTATGCATATTTTCTGTATATTTTCCGTTTTATACAGTATATAATGTATATTTATAGGATTTCAATATCATCCTGTTGTTATTTTTGAACAATTATGCCTTTTTATAAGCACCGATAATTTCTCCCCAGAAAGCTGTATGAAGAGGCTGTGTTCCGTTTGTTTCAAAAAGCGCGTTATCGAGATAGAAAGCCTTATCCATAGGCTGAACATAAAGTTTCTTGCAGACAAGAACGATTTCTGATTCATCAAACGCGGGTGTATTGTCAATCATTGTCATATTAAGACCGAGTTCTTTTACCTTTTCGTTCTTATCGCCTTCTTTTCCTGAATATGAGCCACAGAAAGAAAGCGCTTCCCTGTAATTCTTTCCGAACATCGAAACAGAGAATGTATCGTTATTTTCCATAAGTGAATAGGTAAATCTTGAAGGTCTTACAACCGCCATAAAGATATTTTTATTCCACATAACGCCCATTGTTCCCCAGCTGGCTGTCATTGTGTTGTAGTTGTTTTCGTCCCCTGCTGTTAAAAGAACCCAATCCTTACCGATTTTTTCAAAGGGATTGAGATTTTCTTCTGTGAGTGTTATTTTTTCAAATGACATAATTATCACCTTTCTTTTTCTTGATAGAATATTCTATAAATTTTTATGCTTGTTTATTCTTTAAAAATCAAAACTTTTCGGTAAAAGTTCTGACAAAGAAAATTCTTCATAATCTTCTTCCGATTTCGCAACGATTACCTTGAAATCGGCTTTGTAGAATTCCGCCATAACCTGACGGCATATTCCGCAAGGATAAGCGGAAATTGTTTCGCCTTTCTTTCCGCCGACTATCGCTATTTTTGAGAATTCTCTCTTTCCGTCGGAAACGGCTTTGAAAATCGCTGTTCTTTCAGCGCAGACCGTTCCCGAATAGGAAATGTTTTCGATATTGCAGCCTGTGTATAAAGTTCCGTCTGTACATAAAAGTGCCGCGCCCACAAGAAACTGCGAGTATGGCGCATAGGCATTTTCTCTTGCTTTCAAAGCAGACAGAATAAGTTCCTTATCAGTCATATATATCACCCGAAAAATCCTTTCCGACAAGTTCGTTTTCTACAGAAAGACAAGCGCAGATAGTTTTTCCTATATCAGAAAAACTTTCTCTTGTTCCTAAATTCTTCGCCTTTATTCCCTTTCTGTAAACGAGAAGAGGAGTATATTCTCTCGAATGGTCTGTGCTTTCTGTAACAGGGTCACATCCGTGGTCGGCGGTTATCATAAGAAGGTCGTCATCACGCATATTCTGAATAAATTTTCCGAGCCAGAGGTCGAATTCATTGAGAGCGTTTGTATAGCCATCAACATCATTTCTGTGTCCGAAAGACATATCAAAATCAACGAGGTTTACAAAACAGAATCCTTTGAAATCTTCGCTCTGAATCTTCAAAGTTTCTTCCATATCAATATCGTTTCCGATTTTTCTTATCGCCTTTGTAATTCCGTCTGCCGCAAAGATGTCATAAATCTTTCCGATGCCTATTGTTTCAAGTCCTTGTTCAGAGATATATGAAAGCGCGGTTTTCTCTGTCGGTTTTAAAGAAAAATCGTGTCTGCGGCTTGTTCTTTTAAAGGGATGTTCCGCTTCAAAAGGTCTTGCGATAACTCTGCCTACCGCGTGTTTTCCTGTAAGTATTTCTCTTGCGATTTCGCAGTATTCATAAAGTGTTTCTATCGGAACAACATCTTCGTGTGCGGCTATCTGAAAAACACTGTCTGCCGATGTATAAACTATCAACGCGCCGGTTTTCATATGCTCTTCGCCGTAGTCTTTTATGACTTCTGTTCCTGAATAGGTTTTATTGCATATAACTTTTCTGCCTGTTCGTTTCTCAAACTCAGAAATTATCTCTTCGGGAAAACCATCGGGATATGTCGGGAAAGGCTCTGAAAGGATTATGCCCATCATCTCCCAATGTCCCGTTGTTGTATCTTTTCCCTTCGATTTTTCGGTCATTCTTGCATAAACACCTATGGGGTTTTCGCAAGGTTTAGCATAGTCAATTCCATCGATATTAAAAAGACCTAATCTCTCCATATTGGGAACAGAAAGTCTGCCTGTATCATAGCAGGCTTTAAGGGTGTTGCTCCCCTCATCGCCATAATTTTTCGCATCGGGCATTTCGCCTATTCCGACGCTATCCAAAACTATAAGAAAAACTCTTTCTGATTTCATATAAAATCACTCCGAAAATAAAATACTTGCCTTGCTTGTTCCTATTCTGTCACAACCTGCTTCTATAAAATTTTCCATATCTTCTTTTGTTCTTATTCCGCCCGCAGCCTTGATTTTAACATTCTCACCGATATTATCCTTAAAAATTTCAATATCAGAAAGTTCTGCGCCTTTTGTTCCGAAACCTGTTGATGTCTTTATATATTCAGCACCTGCGTCTGTAACGCATTTGCAGAGTTCTTTTTTCTCGTCATCTGTAAGATAACAGGTTTCGATGATAACTTTTAAAAGTTTTCCGCCACAGGCTTTTTTAACAGCGGAAATTTCTTCTGTTATCTTATCGAATTTCTTATCTTTTACAAAGCCTAAATTTATTACCATATCAATTTCATCGGCACCATCTATAACCGCATTTCCCGTTTCAAAAACCTTTACTGCGGTTGTGTTGTAGCCCAAAGGAAAACCGATTACTGTGCAGAGGTTAAGAGAGGGAAAATTCTCTCTCGCCCATTTGATATATGATGGCGGAATACATACTGAAGCTGTTCCGTATTTTACAGCTTCTTCGCATATCTTTTTCACATCTTCGGTTGTTGCTGTTGCGGATAAAACCGTATGGTCGATTTTATTTAAAATTTCATTTGCGTTCATTATACCTTCTCCTTTTTCTTCTCTCTTATGAGGTTATCTTCCCTTACTTCTTCATCGTCAGGGTCTTCTGTAATCTCTTCAATAATTTCTATTGTTTCTTCCCTGATTTCTTCTTTTATTTCCTCTGTTTTTTCTTCGGAAATTTCTTCTTTTGTTTCTTCGGATTTTTCCTCTGAAACCTCTTCTTTTATCTCTTCT
>JAFXHL010000048.1 GCA_017536405.1 Oscillospiraceae bacterium | reverse complement strand
TATTCTCGTAAGACCTCTTGACAACGGAATGTATCAGATTGTCGCTGGCGAAAGAAGATGGCGCGCACTCCGTATGCTTGGCTGGCAGGATAAAGAAATCCCCGTTGTCATAAAAGAACTTGACGATGAAGAAACAGCGAAAATCGCACTCGTTGAAAATGTTCTCCGTGAGGACCTTAACCCTATCGACGAAGCGAAGGCATATAACGAACTTATTGAAAAATACGATATGACGCAGGAAAGCGTTGCGAAACTTGTCGGAAAAGCAAGGTCCTCTGTTACAAATTCTTTAAGAATTTTAAAACTTCCCGAAAATGTTGTTACAATGGTTCGTGACGGTGACCTTTCAGCAGGCGCTGCTAAAGCACTTTTACCCCTTACTGACGAAGAACAGATAACAGAGCTCGCACTGAAATCCTCAAAGGGCGAAATGACAGTAAGACAGCTTGAAAAGGCTGTTGCGAAACTTTCTGAGCCTCAGAAAGAAGTCAAGGAAGAAAAGCCGAAGAAAAATCAGACATACTACAAGGAAATGGAAATTGCACTTTCACAAAGCCTTGAAAGAAAAGTCAAGGTTACCTATGGCAAGGGCAAGGGCAGACTCGTTATCGACTTTTTCGATAAGGATGATTTAAAGACAATCGCAGAAATGCTTACAAAAGAATAAATTAACATTTTTATAAAAGAGGTTGAAAACTATGTTAGACATTAAACGCATCAGAGAAAATCCCGAAGAAGTAAAGGCAAAGCTCAAAACAAGAAATGCCGATTATGATTCTTTTGTCGATGAAATCCTTTCTATCGACGCTGAAAGAAGAAAAATCTCAACAGAGGTTGACTCTTTAAAAGCAGAACAGAACAAGGTTTCAAAGCAGATTCCCATGATGAAGAAAAACGGCGAAGATACAACTGCTGTTATGGCTGAAATGAAGGAACTTTCTGAAAAGATAAAGTCTTTCGATGTTAAGGTTACTGAACTCGAAGAAAGACAGAAACATCTTCTTCTTACTATCCCCAACATCCCCTCAGACACAACACCCATCGGTAAGGATGACAGCGAAAATGTTGAAATCAGAAAATGGGGCGAACCCAAGAACTTTGATTTCGAACCAAAGGCACATTGGGATATCGGTAAGAACCTCGATATTTTAGACCCCGAAACAGCTTCAAAAGTTACAGGCGCAAGATTCCATTTCTATAAGAAACTCGGCGCTAAACTTGAAAGAGCGGTTATCAGCTATTTCCTCGATACACATACAGAAAACGGATATACAGAAATCCTCCCTCCCTATATGGTAAACAGAGCGTCAATGACAGGTACAGGTCAGTTACCTAAGTTCGAACAGGACGCATATAAGCTCGTCAACGCAGAAGACAATAAGGATACAGACTATTTCCTCATTCCTACTGCTGAAGTTCCCGTTACCAACTATCACAGAGATGATATTCTTTCAGCAGACCAGTTACCTATCAAATACTGCGCATATTCTGCTTGTTTCAGAGCAGAAGCAGGTTCGGCAGGAAGAGATACAAGAGGACTTATCCGTCAGCATCAGTTCAATAAGGTTGAACTCGTTAAGTTCACAACTCCCGAATCCTCATGGGATGAACTCGAAAGCCTCACAAAAGACGCTGAAAGAGTTTTACAGGGCCTCGGTCTCCCTTACAGAGTAGTAGCACTCTCAACAGGCGACATCGGATTCTCATCAGCTAAAACTTACGACATCGAAGTATGGATGCCCTCATATGGCAGATATGTTGAAATCTCAAGCTGTTCAAACTTTGTTGACTATCAGGCAAGAAGAGCCAATATCAAATACAGAGCGGCAAACGGCGAAAAGCCCCAGCTTGTTCACACACTCAACGGTTCAGGCGTTGCAGTCGGCAGAACAGTTGCCGCAATCCTCGAAAACTATCAGCAGGCTGACGGAAGCGTAATTATCCCCGAAGCGCTCCGTGGATTTATGGGAACAGATATCATCAAGTAAGGCGAAATTATGGAAATAAATCTTTCAGCAAATATTTTTGAAAAGGATATAACATTCCTTTTCCCCGATGCCGATTATATGGGCAGAATAAAGCTTTCAGCGCTCTTCAGGGCGTTCGCTGACATAGCGGGTGACCACTACATAGCGAGAAATTTAGACTATGATTTTCTCCGCGGAAACGACTATGTTTTTCTTATGTCAAGGCTTGCGCTTAAAATCCATAAATATCCCGAATCGAAGAAAACATATAAGATTTCTACATGGGAATATGCCCACAAAGGCGCTATGTTTATGAGAGCGAGTGAGATGCGTGATGAAAGCGGAAATCTTCTCTGCGAATCAGATGCGGGCTGGGTTTGTATGAGCGTTTCAGAGCATAAGATTTTAAGACCCAAGGACTTTAAGTTTTTATGCGAAACAACGGATAAATCGCCCTCGGTTTCTATCGGAAGAATAAATATGAAAGAGGAAAATTTCTGCCGTGAGTATCTTCCCAGAATGACGGATATTGATATGAACGGACATGTCTATAACGGCGTTTACGGCGATATTGTTCAGAATTCGCTTTCAAAGGAAGATTTTGAAAAAGGATTTTCAGAAGTAAAGATAAACTATATGAATGAAATCACCCTCGGCGAAAATGTAAAAGTTTTCACAGAAAGTTCCGACAACGGAATTATCGTAAGGGGCAGAAATGAAAATACAGTTTGTTTTGAATTCGAAGGTATGTATAGATAAAAAATATCCCCCTCACAAGAGGGGGATTATTTTATCCGATTAATGTCACCGTTACTGAAATTTACCTGAAAAACAACATTCGTCATTTCCGAGTCACTTCTTTTATTTTCCTCAGAAAAGTCGGAAACGAACTGCCCCAACGGGCACCGTTGCTAAAAGTTACCTCTTTATCACTTTAAAGTTTGTGAGGAATTTACTTGCAAAATATGACGGAATGTGTTATAATAACTTGCAAAAGAGGTTTTTTATATGAAGAAGATAAATATAGTAACAGGCCATTATGGTAGCGGAAAGACCAATTTTTCGGCAAATCTCGCAGTTTCACTTGCAGAAAAAGGCGAAAAGGTAACCGTTGTCGACCTTGACATTGTAAACCCCTATTTCAGAACAGCCGATTTCACAGAACTTTTCGGTGAAAACGGCGTCGAACTGATAAAGCCGATGTATGCGAATACCAACCTTGACATCCCTGCGATTTCTTTTGATTTGGAGAGAATAGCGACGGACGACGGCTATCTTATTATAGATGTCGGCGGTGATGATGACGGTGCTCTGGCTTTGGGGCGTTATGCAAAGGCGTTTGAGCCTTTTTCCGAACAGATTGATTTTTTCTATGTAGTTAATCGTTTTCGTTATATGGATGACGGCGTTGAGGAATGTTCGGCGCTTCTCCCCGAAATCGAAAGATGTTCGAGAATGAAAGCAACAGCTATTGTCAACAACTCAAATCTCGGAAAAGAAACAACCGCCGAAACGATAAAAGAGGGTATTATATTTGCAAAGAAGGTTTCAGAAAAAACGGGGCTTCCGATTTTCTGCACAACAGCCCTCCCCGACATAAAAATTTCGGGAGAGAATATAATACAGAATAAACTTTTTGTAAAACCCGTATGGGAGGAGTAAAAAATCCCATTCTCATAAAACTATTTTTCATTAAGGAGATGAAATTATGGAAAAGATGTCAGTTATTTTCGACAGATGTAAAGGTTGCGGACTCTGTGTTTCTGCCTGCCCTAAAAAAATCGTCGAACTCAACAAGGAAAAGAGAAACGCAAAGGGTTATTTCCCTGCTTACTGCACAGATCAGGAAGCTTGTATTTCCTGCGCAATGTGTGCTACAATGTGCCCCGACTGCGCTATCGTAATCAACAAGTAAAGAGAAGATTTTTATAAAAGGAGTTGAACACTTTGGAAAGAAAACTTATGAAAGGTAACGAAGCCCTCGCTGAAGCCGCTATAAGAGCAGGCTGTAAGTGCTTCTTCGGTTACCCCATCACTCCCCAGACAGAAATTTCTGCATATCTTGCAAAGAATTTTGCAAAGGCGGGGGGACTTTTCTTACAGGCGGAATCTGAAATCGCCGCTATCAATATGGTTCTCGGTGCTGCATCAACAGGCGTCAGAGTTATGACATCTTCATCATCACCCGGAATTTCACTCAAATCAGAAGGTATTTCATACATAGCAGGTTCTGATCTTCCTGCAGTTATCATCAACGTTCAGAGAGGTGGCCCCGGTCTTGGCGGAATTCAGCCCTCACAGGCAGACTACTGGCAGGCTACAAAGGCTTTGGGTCATGGTGACTTCCAACTTCTCGTATATGCTCCTGCATCAGTTCAGGAAATGGTTGATATGGTTGTTACTGCATTCGATAAGGCAGACCAGTACAGAATGCCCGCTATGATTTTAGCGGATGGATTCCTCGGTCAGATGATGGAACCTATCGCATTCCCCGAAATCAAGTCTGAAACTGTTGAAAAGCCCTGGGCTACAACAGGCCACGGCAACAAGAGAGCGCACAACATCGTAAACTCACTCTACTTAAAGCCCGAACAGCTTGAAAAGAATGTATTCGAAAGATACGAAAGATACGAAAAAATCAAGGAAACAGAAACAGATGCCGAAATGTATCTCACAGATGACGCTGAAATCACACTCGTGGCTTACGGCGCAACTGCAAGAGTTGTTAAGTCTGCTGTAAATATGGCAAGAGAACAGGGCATCAAGGCAGGTCTTGTAAGACCCAAGACACTCTGGCCTTTCCCTGTTAAGCAGATTCAGAAGGCTGCTGAATCGGCAGAAAAGTTCCTTGTTGTTGAAATGTCAATGGGTCAGATGATTGACGACGTTAAGCTCGCTCTCAACTGCCAGAAGCCCGTTGAATTTATGGGAAGAACAGGCGGTATGATTATGAAACCCGCAGAAGTTCTCGAAGAAATCAAGAAAATCGGAGGTAAGAAGTAATGGCTGTTGTATTTGAAAGACCAAAGTCCTTAGTTGATGTGTCAACTCATTACTGCCCCGGTTGCACACACGGAATTATCCACAGAATTCTCTGTGAAGTTATTGATGAAATGGGCATCGAAGGCGACACAATCGGTGTATGCCCCGTTGGATGTTCTGTTATGGCTTATGACTATTTCGGCTGCGATATGATTGAAGCACCCCACGGACGTGCTCCTGCTGTTGCAACAGGCGTTAAGCGCGCTAATCCCGATAAGTTCGTATTCACATATCAGGGCGACGGTGACCTTGCTGCTATCGGTACTGCTGAAACAGTTCATTCAGCAACAAGAGG
>JAFXHL010000047.1 GCA_017536405.1 Oscillospiraceae bacterium | reverse complement strand
TTTCGAGAAAATGTTTAATAAGGAAAATTAAAAGCCTCGGTCGGTTTTTGTGCATTTGGCATAAAACGAGCCGAAAATTCCCTTTTTAAGCCATTTATCGCTTTATCAGGCTATCACAAGAGAGTGGAATATACCATTATATATAATAAAAGCGCCCGAATCAATCAGACGCTTTTTTCTTGTTTTTCTTTTTCTGTTTTCTGTTCTGGGAAGACTCCTTTACATTTTTATAAAGGTCTTTTAAAACAGCGAGGGTTTTCTCATCATCGGGGAAGAATTTCTGCATAAGAAAAATCGCTATGCCAACGGTTATAACCTTTTCGGGAGAAAGCGGAAGCCACAGAAATGCAATATAACCGCCCGAAACGGCAAGCATCCATTCGATTTCAAAAATTGTCCCCAAAGCAAGAAGAATATAAGACCACCCGTTTGTTATCATCCACCCGATAAGAAGGCAGAGAAGAAGTCGCGGGTTTAAAATAAAATCCTTTATCTTTTTTAATTTTTCTTTCATTTTTTCTTTCCGGTTATAGCCTTGATATTTTCTGTTCCATACAAAACGAACGAAAACCCTATAAGGCAGACGCATATCATTATCGACACTACCGACGCCGATGATGTTATATCATACCATAATATATGGAGTTCCATCATACCGTAAAGTGCACAGGTTGCAAGTTTTCCGTGCCAGTCGGCAGAGGGGACTTTTCCTACCTTTTTAATAACGAGAAATCCTGTTATTATCATAAAGATTTCTTTTAAGATTATACAAAGAATAGGAACAAGCATAAGCGGAAATCTCGACAGAAGGCAGAGAAGGACAGCGCCTTGCGTGAATTTGTCTGCTATGGGGTCTAAAACCTTTCCGACATCGCTTATCATATTGAAATGCCTTGCGATAAAACCATCGACAACATCGGTTATCCCCGAAAGGATAATTATAACCCCTGTTAAAAGATAGTTTTCAACCTTACAGTAAAGCCAGACGATGAGTGGTATCATCATAAGTCTTACCGCAGAAAGAATATTGGGAATTGTTATTATCTTTTTGTCAAAAGATTTGTTTTCCATCATTTTCTCCTTTCAGATAAAACCTTTCTCCATATTCCCCTTTATATTATAATAGTATCCCCTTTGCTTAAAGGGGATTTTAACATAATTTTTCATCTTTGTCAACCGCAGGGAGAGTTTCTTTGCCGTATATAAAAAGACGGACACAAAGTCCGCCTTCTATTTTTTTATCTTCGTCTTCTTCCTCTGAACATAAGAAAGAGTCTTAAAAGTTGCAGTGCCATTCCGATAGCGGAAGCGACATATGTCATAGCGGCGGCGAAAAGGACTTTTCTTGCGCCTTTAAGTTCTTCGTCATAAAGAATTCCGTCCTGCTCTAAAATCGAAATCGCTCTTCTTGAAGCGTTGAATTCAACGGGGAGAGTTATAAGCGAAAATATAAGCCCGAAAGAGAAAAGAAGTATTCCTATCGAAATTATGATTTCGTTGTAGTTCATTAAACATCCTAAAAGAATAACAGGAAAAGAAAGTCTTGACCCGAAATTGACAACGGGAACAATCGCCCCTCTTATCTTTATAGGAACATACCCTTTGTCGTGCTGGATTGCGTGTCCCGATTCGTGTGCGGCAACGCCTATCGCCGCTATTGAGTTTGATGCATATACAGAGTCGCTTAAATTGAGAGTCTTGTTTGTGGGATTGAAATTGTCGGTAAGGTTTCCTGCAATGTGGTTTACGCTTACATCATAAATCCCTGCGCCGTTAAGAATTCTTGTTGCAACATCACGGCCCGTAAGACCCGACTGCGCTATTCTTTTTGAGTATTTATTGAATGTTGCCTTTACCCCTGCCGATGCTATAAGCGAAATCACCGCCGCAATTATAGCGAGGATATAGGTATAATCGAACATAAAATAAAAAGGCATTTTTTTATAATCTCCTTATTATAACCAGAAATTGAACTGGCTTACCTTCCAGCCGTCTGCTGTATTAACGATTGTTATGTCGAATTCTTCTGTCCATTCTCTTTCTTCGGGAGGGAGTTCGTTGAAGTGATCTTCTGTGAGAACTCCTATCTGGCTGTAATAACCTATTACTTTGAATTTAAGTTCGTTATCATCAGATGAAACGAGTTCAAAAGTTCTTCCTACATAAAAGATATTCGAGCCTCTTGCGCTTTCAGCAACAACGAGTTCGCCGTCAAGGTTGCGGTATAAATTATCGCTTAAAAAAAGTCCTTCAGCGAGATCGTCTGTGAAAACAGAACGGACATATCTGTCGAAAGAATAATAATCAACGCCTGTTCTCATAAACTGAACGGGTATATCGCCATTTAAAAGAAGGTCAACCCTTCCGTTTTCTGCTGTAAGCCCCATTGATGACTCGAAGAGTGACTGCGCCACAAGGTAGTGTGCATTTGCAAAGGCTGTTCCCTGTTCTTCGTTCATAAACTGTGGAAGATCCATAAAATATGCAGAGCTGTCTGACATATCAGAAAGTTTCTTGTCAAACTCGCGGTATGTTACTGCGGGAGCAGTTGTAGTTGTTTCTGTTACAGGCTCCGTCTGGGGAGGGTCTGTCTGAACGGGGTCTGTCTGAGGAGGCGCTGTCTGAGGAAGTTCGTCTCCTCTGTCGGTTACGAATTTGCAGGCTGAAAGCACTGTGCATATCATAACAACGAATGCGATTATGAGTATTTTTTTCATATTCTTTCTCCTTATTTATCAAGTGGAAGTGCAAAATTTTCATTTTTAAAACTACGATAAAACGAAAAGATTGTGCTTTATGCCAGGCAAACGACCACGGAGCCCGTGGAGGCATATTCGGATAAAACGGGTTGTGCTTTTTACAAGGCAGTTCCCCGAAGTTGTACCAGTGTACTACGAGGGGAACTAACACAGTAAAAAGTGCAAGATTTTCGTTTTTACTTTGCTTCAGAAAGGGAGATGCCATTGTTTCCGAGTGGTACTTCGTGGTCAAGCCCTACGAACTTTCCGTCCTGCTGCCAGAGAACTTCCTTGACGAAGTTGTATTTCTGTGTATCCCATGTCTTGAAGTCATCGAGGACAAGTCCGCCTGTGTCGCCTGAATTTGCCTGATAACACCAGAATGTATGATGAAGTTTATAGTTCTTTATAAGCTGACGCATATAGCCCATCCATTCAAGGTTGGGTTCTCTCATAAATCCGCCCCATTCACCGATAAGAAGTGGCGCTGTCTTGTTTTCATAGATATAGAACCAGTTATCTCTCCAGCAGTCATTCATAAGTGAGTTATATGTGAAATCCTTCTGGAACCAGGGCTGCTGATAAACAGTCGGGCCATAGTCGTGTGGTGAGTAAACGAGTTTGTTCTGATATTTTCCGAGGTTTATGGGATAATCCTTGACGCCTCTTAAATTTCCGCCCCACCATGTTGTATGGTAATCACTCATATTTGTCGATGTGAAATTATTTGCCTTGGGGTTCTTGGGGTAGCTTTCCGTTCCTTCAACTAAAATGAGAACATTCGGGTTTTTAGCGAGAACTTTCTTTGCTGCTGTTTCCGCTGTGTATTTCCAGTTGTTCTGTGCTGTTGAGTTGTTCCAGATAGCCATATTGTTTATGCCTTCTGATGGCTTTCCGTGAGGTTCGTTCTTTATATCATAAGCAATAATTGTGTCATTATTCTTATATCTTTCTGCCATCCATTCGAGTGAACGATAATAGTTGTTTACAGAAGTCTTTGAAGTATACCATAAGTTTGTCATATGGCCCATAGCGTCTGTATCTGCTGAGTGGATGTCGATGATGATTTTAATGCCATAGGCTTCGCAGAGTTCGACAACATAATCGAAAATCTGAAGGCTGTTCTTTCCTACAAGGTTAGGGTTTGAAGCCTGATTGAAGTTTGCTGAAGGACAGTTTCCCGATTCCCACTGATTGATGAGTTCCGCTGAAATGGGAATACGGATAACGTTGAAGCCGTGGTCTGCTATTGATGAAAGAGATGATTCAAGGTTTGCATTCCAAAGTCCGTCAAAGAGGTTTGTGCCTGTGTTATAACCTGCCCAGTTACAACCTGTAAGCCATACTTCCTTTCCGTTTTTATCAACGATTTTGTTTCCCTTTGCAAAAAGCCAGTCGTCGCCCTGAACAGCGTTTTCAGCGCGTTTAAGGTCTGCCTCTCCCGAAATAACGGGGATGATGTCTGTTCCGCCACCGTTGTTG
>JAFXHL010000004.1 GCA_017536405.1 Oscillospiraceae bacterium | reverse complement strand
TGCTGAATCCTTCCATAAGATACTTGCGCATCCTTCGGGAGAGATAACTGAATAAACAGCATCTTCAAGCATAATTGCTGTGTCGCATACGCCGAGTGCAAGTGCGCCACCGCTTCCGCCTTCGCCGACTACAACAGAAACGATAGGAGCCTTGATACCCATCATTTCAACAAGGTTTTCAGCGATAGCCTCGCCCTGACCTCTCTTTTCAGCGTCGATACCGCAGTTGGCACCTGAGCTTCCGATAAAGCAGATTATAGGTCTTGAAAACTTTTCAGCCTGCTTCATAAGTCTTAATGCTTTTCTGTAACCTTCGGGTGAGGGGCAACCGAAGTTTCTTCTCATTCTTTCTTCGATTGAATCTCCTCTTTCCATTGCGATAACTGTTACAGGTGTGCCATCAAGATAGCCGACGCCTGAAACGATAGCACCGTCATCGCCGAATCTTCTGTCGCCGTGGAGTTCAATAAAATCGTCTATCATATTCCTGATGTAAAAACCGCCCATTGGTCTGTCGTTACTTCTGGCAGCTTTTACCTTTTCGTATGAAGATTTTTCGTTATACATAATTCATCTTCCTTATCTTAAAAGTATTTTTATCTGCTATGAAGTTCAAGCAGTCTTGTGAGTGTGTATTTGAGTCTTTTTCTTTCTTCGATGATATCAACGAAGCCGTGTTCGAGCATAAATTCTGCTCTCTGGAATCCCTTGGGAAGTTTTTCGCCTGTTGTCTGTTCGATAACACGCTGTCCCGCAAAGCCTATGAGAGCCTTGGGTTCTGCGATTGTTATGTCGCCCTGCATAGCGAAACTTGCTGTAATACCGCCTGTTGTGGGGTCTGTAAGAACTGCGATATAGAGGTTTCCTGATTCACTGTGACGATGAACAGCACCGCTGACTTTTGCCATTTGCATAAGTGAATAGATACCTTCCTGCATTCTCGCACCGCCCGATGTTGTAAATCCTACAACAGGGAGGTTATTTTCTGTTGCCATTTCGAAAAGTCTTGTTATCTTTTCGCCGACAACTGTTCCCATACTACCCATCATGAATGATGAATCCATAACAAAGAGGGCACATTTCTGTCCGCCGATTTCACCTGTTCCGCAGACAACGGCTTCTTTGAGTGATGAATCCTTCTTTGCTTTTTTGAGTTTTGCAGAATATTCGGGGAAACCGATGATATTCTTACTTTCCATATTTGCGTTTGTTTCGATAAATGTATCCTTATCAACAACAAGAGAAATTCTTTCTTCAGCATTCATTCTCTGATATGCGCCACATGAAGGGCAGACCATATTGTTGTTTCTGAAAGCGGGATAAGGTAATTCCGCACCGCACTTCTTACATGTGCGCTTCTCGGCAAAATAATCAAGAAGGCCGAGATTTCCGAGAACTTCTTTAACACTGCTCATCTCAATAATTCCTTTCCTTAGTTTAAGAATCCTTTTCAACTATTGCGAACGAAAATTCTGCTGAAACACAGAGCTTTCCGTTTACTGTTCCCTTACCCTTTGCAAAGTAGAAAGGTTCTTTTACTCTTACTATTTCACATTCTGTTTCGAATGTATCGCCGGGGCGTACAACATTCTTGAATTTAACATTATTAAGACCTGTGAAAAGTGTTTTCTTGTTTCCTATTTCTTCTCCTCCGAGGCATACGCATACAGACTGTGCGAGGATTTCGCAGAGAATTACGCCGGGTACTACGGGGTAATCGGGGAAATGTCCGTCAAGGAAGAATTCATCTCCCTTGATATATTTCTTTGCGTGTGCCTTTCCGTCAACAACTTCTGCTTCGTCGATTAAAAGCATACTGTTTCTGTGAGGAAGAATATTCATTATTTCCTGCTTGTTCATATTAGTCCTCCGCTTTGCAGAATGCTACACAGGCATTATGTCCGCCGAAACCGAGGTTGTTTGACATAACGAGTTCAAGTTCCTTCTTTACAGCCTTGTTTGGTGTGATGTCAAGGTCACAGTTTTCATCGGCTTCCTTATAGTTGATTGTAGGAGGAACGATGTTTTCCTGAAGTGCCTTAATAGATGCAACTGCTTCAATAGCACCTGCTGCTCCTAAAAGGTGACCTGTCATTGACTTGATTGAGCTTACGCTGATTTTCTTTGCACCTTCTTCGCCGAATGCAAGTTTTATTGCCTTTGTTTCTGTCTTATCGTTGAGAGGAGTTGATGTTCCGTGTGCGTTGAAGTAAATCTTATTAGGATCAAACTTCTTTCCGCTTTCTGTAAGACAATCTCTTATAGCCTTTGATGATGCTGATGCTGAATCATCGGGTGCTGTAACATGATGAGCGTCACATGTGCTTCCGTATCCACACATTTCAGCGTAGATGAATGCGCCTCTCTTCTTTGCGTGTTCATATTCTTCGAGAACGATAGCACCTGCGCCTTCACCGATTACGAAACCGTTTCTTCTCTTATCGAAAGGAATTGATGCAGCGTCCTTATCTGTGCTTTCGCTGAGTGCTGTGAGGTTTGAGAAACCTGCTACTGCGAGAGGGCAGATAGCTGCGTCAACACCGCCTGCGATGATAGCGTCTGCATAACCGCCTGCGATTGCTCTGTATGCTTCACCGAGCGCTGTTGAACCTGTTGCACACGCTGTTGTGAATGAAAGGCAGGGTCCCTTTGCATTAAACTTAATTGCGATATTACCTGCACCCATATTTGAAATCATCTTTGTGATGAAATGAGGTGAAACTCTCGAAGGACCTTTTGCGAGGTAGTTATCGTGTTCTGCTGTCATTGTATCAAATCCGCCGATACCTGAACCGAAGTAAACACCGAAACGCTCGGGGTCGATATTGCCTTCAATCTTCGATTCCCATACTGCCTGTGAAGCGGCTGCGATTGCGTATCTTACAAACATATCGCTTCTTCTGATTTCTGATTTATCCATATAGGGTGAAGGGTCAAAATCCTTTACTTCACCTGCGAGTTTTGCCTTGAAATCTGTTGTGTCAAACTTTGTGATGAAATCAATTCCGTTCTTGCCGTTTACAAGACTTTCCCAGAATGTCTTGACATCGTTACCTACGGGAGATACTACTCCAAGTCCTGTTACTGCTACTCTTCTCATAATTTCCTCCTGTTATATAGCGAGTCCGCCGTCTATGCGGATAACTTCGCCTGTGATGTAATCTGCGTTGCTGCTTGCAAGAAATACTGCGAGCGATGCAACTTCTTCGGGGTTTCCTGCTCTTTTGAGCGGGATTGATGAAAGGTATTTGTCTTCAAGGGATTCTGTCATATCTGTTGTGATGAATCCTGGGGCAATTGCATTACAGTTTATTCCTCTTGAAGCAAGTTCTCTTGCTGTTGTTTTTGTAAGCGCTATAAGACCAGCCTTTGATGCTGCATAGTTTGCCTGACCTGCTGTTCCTATAAGTGCTGAAACAGATGAGATATTGATTATCTTTCCTGCTTTTTTCTTGATGAGGTTTCGGGCACATGCCTTAATCATATTGAATGCGCCTTTAAGGTTGGTATCGATTACAGCATCAAAATCTTCTTCGCTCATCGAGATAAGAAGATTATCCTTTGTGATACCTGCATTGTTTACGAGAATGTCAACACCGCCGAAATCTTCTATAATCTTAGCAACTGTATCTGCACAGTCTTTTGTAACCGCAACGTCACAGGCATAGCAATTTGCTTTTACCTTATATTCTTCTGTGATTTTAGCGCAGAGAGTTTCAGCCTTTTCCTTGCTTCCTCTGTAAATAACAGCAACATCAGCGCCGTTTTTAGCCATAGCCTCGGCAACCGCCGCACCTATTCCTCTTGAACCGCCTGTTACAACGGCAACTTTTCCGTTAAGCATTCTCTTTCACCGCCTTTACGGTTTCTTCGAGTGTTTCAGCTGAGTCAACATTATAAACCTTGACATCTGCTGAAATCTTCTTTATAAGACCACTGAGTGTCTTTCCTGCGCCGACTTCGATGAATGTATCAAAGCCGTCTGCTATCATATTGTTTATTGTATCTTCCCACTTTACAGGGCTGCACATCTGCTGAGAAAGTGTTGAAAGAACATCTCCCTCATAAGCCTTTGCTGTGGGGTTTGAATATACGGGGATTTCGGGAAGCTTGATGTCAAATCCATTAAGATATTCATTGAACTTATCTGAAGCATTCTTCATAAAGGGTGAATGGAACGCACCGCTTGTTGCGAGAGGAACGCATCTTCCCTTATTGGCTGAAACTTCTTCTGAGAATTTGTCGATACTGCTTTTAAGTCCTGAAACTACTGTCTGCTTGGGGCAGTTATAGTTTACAGCATAGAGCTTTTCGTATTTTGAAGCGAGGTTTATAACATCTTCTCTTTCAAGTTTCAAAACAGCACACATTGCTGTTTCTTCGCCTGTTGAAGAGTTGCCCATAAGTTTTCCTCTTTCGCATACGATTTTAAAACCGTCTTCATAAGAATAAGCCTTACCGTAAGCGAGAGCGGCGATTTCGCCGAGTGAGAAACCTGCAACTGCATCTGCCTTTATGCCCTTTTCATCGAGAGCGAGTGCTGACGCGAGGTCAACTAAAAAAAGGCAGGGCTGAGTGTTTTCTGTCATTTTGAGTTCTTCTGCTGTTCCCTCAAAAGACTGTTTCATTGTTCCGTTTCTGATTTCTTCAGCCATATCATAAAGTTTCTTCGCAGCGTCTGATGTTTCATAGAGCGACTTGCCCATTCCGCTGTACTGCGCTCCCTGTCCTGCGAATACAAATGCTATCTTACCCATTCTGCGCCTCCTTTGAGAAGTGTTTCTGCTTCTTCAAAAATTTCCTTTATTATTTCAGCACAAGTCTGTTCCTTGTTTACAAGACCTGCAATCTGTCCCGCAAGGAAACAGCCCTTCTTTTCATCACCGTTTACAGCGGCAGCGAGTGAACCTACTGCAAACTGTTCGAGGTCATCATTTGAAATTGTTGTGTATTCAAGTTTCGCATATTCTCTTGAGAAAGGAGACTTGATACTTCTTACAGGATGTCCGAGTCTTTTACCTGTAACGATTGTTGATGTATCTGATGCTTTAAGCACCTTTTCTTTATATACTCTGCTTATAGCACCGCATTCAGTAGCTACAAGGAATCTTGTTCCTATCTGAATACCCTGTGCGCCAAGCATAAACGCAGCAGCAGCACCTCTGCCGTCTGCGATACCGCCTGCGGCGATAACGGGAATCGAAACAGCGTCACATACCTGAGGAACGAGAGCCATTGTTGTGAGTTCGCCTACATGTCCGCCTGATTCGCAACCTTCGGCAACGACAGCGTCAGCACCTGCTCTTTCAAAAATCTTTGCAAAAGATGCCGATGCCGCAACGGGAATAACCTTTATTCCTGCCGCTTTCCACATATCCATATATCTTTCGGGATTTCCTGCGCCTGTTGTTACAACGGCAGGTTTTTTCTCTGCAATAAGTTTTGCGAGAGCCTCGATATTTTCCCCTCTGAGCATCACATTCACGCCTATGGGCTTGTCTGTGAGTTTTCTCGCAATATCAAGTTCTGCGCCTACCTGATTTACATCTCCGCTTGCGGCAGAAACTATACCAAGTCCGCCTGCTTCAGAAACAGCAGCGGCGAGTGCACCGTCTGATATACGAGCCATTCCCCCCTGAAAAATAGGATACTTTATGCCTATCTGTTCGCAAATTGACGATTTTATCATATCCCGTTACTTCCTTTCAGTTTATATATAAACAGCCTTAAAACGACCGTTTTTCGTTAAAATCATAATTTTCGACCGATAAATCCGCACAAAGCCCGAAAAGGCCTTGTGCGGTGATTTTTTTATCTTAGCCGAGCTTTGCGCCGAGGTAATCAGCAAGTTCCTTAACTGACTTGCCAGCTTCTTCAGCCTTAACTTCTACGCCGAATTCGTCTTCGAGTTCCATCATGATTTCAACAGCGTCGAGAGAGTCTACACCGAGATCTTCGAATGTTGTTGTTTCTGTGATTTCGCTTTCGTCCATTTCGAGATGAGCTGCGATTACCTTGATAATTCTTTCTGTCATTTTGGGTTCCTCCTAAAAATTATTTTGACCATTTTATAATGCACGCCGAAGATGATAAACCTCCGCCGAATGCACACATAGCTATTATATCGCCTTCTTTGAGTTTTCCTTCTCTTACGAGGTCGTCAAGAGCAATAGGAACACTTGCAGACGATGTGTTGCCGTATTTGTCAATATCGACAACGAATTTTTCCATAGGGAGTTTAAGTCTCTTTGAGGCATAAGAGATAATTCTTGTGTTTGCCTGATGCGGAACGACATAATCAATATCTGAAATTTCAATTCCTGCTTTTTCAGCAACTCCCTTTATGTCGTCAACGATTTTTCTAACGGCAAAGTTGAATGTTTCAGAGCCGTTCATAAATACCTTTGTATCGGCATATTCGTTTTCATAGAAAGGTGAATTCTTTGTACATGAAGGAATGAATAAAACTTCTTCATCGCCCTTTGTAAAGAGGCTTGATGCAAGATAGCCTTCGCCTTCAGTAACAACCGCAGCACCCGCACCGTCACCAAAGATAACGCATGTTGAACGGTCTGTCCAGTCGATAATCTTACTCATTCTTTCTGTTGCTATAACAAGGACTTTCTTGTAGCCCTGTCCTCTTGAAATAAACGCATCTGCTGTGTCGAGTGCAAACATAAATCCGCTGCATGCCGACTGCATATCAAAAGCGGGGCATGTAGCACCGATTTCTTTCTGTATTATAGCCGCTGTTGTAGGGCAGAGTGTTTCTCCTGTAATTGTAGAAACTATGATAAGGTCAAGTTCTTCTGCTGAAATGCCTGCTGATTCGAGGGCTTTCTTTGCAGCCTTCACTCCGAAATCGGCAGCTGTTTCATTTACTGAAACTCTTCTTTCCTTTACTCCTACTCTCTGAACAATCCATTCATCTGATGTTTCGACCATTGTTGAAAGGTCATCGTTTGTAACGATTTTTTCGGGAACATAAGCACCCGTACCAATTATCTTCATCTTTTAAACCTCACTTCTGTGTATCCTGCTCAAATAAACATTGTTAATTTACTAACATCGGCATTAAGCAGACAACTGTTAAGTATTTTAACACCTTTTTTGTATAATGTCAACAAAAAACAGCCCCTCATTTTATTATTTGAACTTAATGTCAGTTAATTCATATTTTACCCATATTCAATTTGTGTAGGATAAATAAATTGCCGTATGACAAAAATCATACGGCAATTTCTGTTAATTCTGATAGAATTTATTTTCCTGATATTTAGGTTCGCAGGTAAGATTTATCCCTAATTTCTTGAAAACATTCTCATCTATATGAGAAAGGATAACACTTGAATGTACTTCACATCCCGAAAGATTATGAAGTTCGTTCATAGCCTTCTGAACAGTAGGATTTGTAACCGCACAGATTGAAAGTGCTATAAGGACTTCGTCTGTATGAAGTCTCGGATTGCGGTTTCCTAAATGTTCTGTTTTAAGTTTCTGTATAGGCTCTATTACCTCGGGTGAGATGAGAAGTGTCTCATCGGGAATACCCGCAAGTTTTTTAAGAGCATTTATAAGCATAGCAGATGAAGCACCTAAAAGCTCTGATGTTTTTCCTGTTATAATTTCTCCATCGGGGAATTCTATTGCGGCGGCAGGTTCACCCGTTGCATCCGCTTTTGAAAGCGCGGCCGCAACAACCTTTCTGTCTGCCGTTGTAATCTCAACCTTGTTCATTAAAAGTTCGAGCTTATAGATTTCTTCCTTCGATTCCCTGCCCTGACGGTCATTACAAAGTGCCTGATAGTATCTTCTTATGATTTCCTGATTAGAAGCATCGCATACGACAGCATCGTCAACAATGCAGTTTCCTGCCATATTAACACCCATATCTGTGGGTGACTTATATGGTGATTCCCCGAAAATTCTCTCAAACATAGCGTTGAGAACGGGGAAAATTTCAACATCACGATTGTAGTTTACAGCCTTCACACCATAAGCATCAAGATGGAAAGGGTCTATCATATTGACATCGTTAAGGTCGGCTGTTGCGGCTTCATAAGCGATATTTACGGGGTGTTTGAGAGGAATATTCCATATAGGGAATGTTTCAAACTTGGCATATCCCGCAACATCCCCTCTCTGATGGTCCTTATAAAGCTGTGAAAGGCAGGTTGCCATTTTTCCGCTTCCGGGGCCGGGAGCTGTAACTATAACAAGTTTTCTTGTTGTTTCTATGTAGTCGTTTCTTCCGAAACCTTCTTCGCTGAGTATCTGCTGAAGATTTGAAGGATATCCTTCGATATGATGATGCTTATAGACCTTTATGCCTATCCCTTCGAGTCGTTTTGCGAAATGGTCGGCTGTCTGCTGTCCCGCATACTGAGTGAGAACAACACTTCCGACATAAAGCCCTACTCCTCTGAAAGCGGCGATGAGTCTTAAAACATCGGTGTCATAGGTAATGCCTAAATCCCCTCTGATTTTATTCTTTTCGATATCCCCCGAATTTATAGCGATAACAACTTCGGCATCGTCTTTAAGCTGTAAAAGCATCTGTAATTTACTGTCAGGTTTAAAGCCCGGAAGAACTCTTGACGCATGATAGTCATCAAAAAGCTTTCCACCGAATTCAAGATAGAGTTTTCCACCGAATTTCGCTATTCTTTCCCTGATGTGTTCAGATTGAAGTTTGAGATATTTATCATTGTCAAATCCGACCTTTTTCATAAAAATCCTCCATACCGATAATAATATAAATCAAAGAATATTATACCACCCTAAAAAAATAATGTCAACCGAATTTGACTATTGCAAAAGCATTTTTACTGTGATATAATTGTAGAAATGATACCTTTATTATATATAGGGAAAAGAGGTTTTAAAGGTGAACATAAAAATCACTGCTGACAGCACATGCGACCTCAGTCTTGAAATAATTGAAAGATACAACATTGATATACTTCCTCTCTATGTAGTTGAGAATGAAAAATCTTTAAGAGATGGTATTGATGTTTCTCCTGAAGATATTTTTGACTTTGTTGAAAAAACAGGCGGTTCAGTTTCAACATCTGCTGTAAACACAAACGATTATATAAACTATTTTACAAAAATAAAAAAGAATTGCGATGCAATAATTCATATAAACATAAGTTCAGAATTTTCAAGTTGTTATCAGAATGCCCTGATTGCCGCAGAGACAGTCGGAAATGTTTATCCTGTTGACAGCCGTAACCTTTCAACAGGAAGCGGACATATAGTCGTTGAAGCCGCAGAAATGGCAGAAAGCGGTGCTTCGCCCGAAGAGATAGTTTCTGCTATGAAAGAACTTACAAAAAAAGTTGAAGCAAGCTTTTTCATAGAAAAACTCGATTACCTCCGCAGAGGCGGAAGATGTTCGGCGCTTACAGCACTCGGTGCAAACCTTCTCTCGCTTCACCCCTGTATTGAAGTAAAAGACGGAAAAATGGGTGTCGGAAAGAAATACAGAGGAAATATGAAAAAGGTCGCTGAACAGTATGTAAGAGACCGTCTCGAAGGAAGAACAGACATTCAGACAGACCGCATCTTTGTCACACACTCGCCCAGCGACAGAGAACTTGTTGAATTTGTAAAGGCTGAAATTCCCAAATATATGAAATTCGATGAAATAATCGAAACAGACGCAGGTTGCACAGTTTCATCACATTGCGGTCCCAATACAATAGGAATTCTTTTCAAGAGAAAATAAAGGAGTTGTTTTTGTGCCAAAGGCATTCAAAATTTTAATAGCAGGCGCGGCTGTTGCGATAGTTGCGGTAGTTGCGGTAATTCTCGTTTCAACATCATCATCAAAAAAACAGGCTGAAGAAATTATGGCATCGGCTGTTACTTTAACAGAGAATAATTTCGATGCTGTTACATACTTTATGATAGCACAGCTTCCTCCGAAGCCTGAAAGCGAGTTCAGTTATGATGATTATCCCGAGGGAACAGTTCCTTGCGATACATCTGTTTTTGCTGATTATAACGCGCTTAAAACTTTCATTGAAGGAACATACATCCCCGATGAAGCATCGAGAATTCTCGGAATGAAAGTCGGCGAAACGCCCCGTTATTTCGAAGCAAACGGTAAACTCTGCAAAACAATTGCATCGCCCGATCTTACATACACAAAGAATTTTTCGGGATACACAGTAAAACTCGTTGACTATACAAAAAACACAGCCGATGTTACTGTTACAGTTACAGAAAACGGCAATCCTTCAGAACTTCATCTTAAAATGCTTAAAAGCGAAGATGGGAAATGGTTCTTGGAAAAGATGGTATATTGATTAAAATAGCCCGATAGCGAAAATTTCGCTATCGGGTTTTTATTCGGGAGTATTAAAATAAAAAAGTCGAAACATTCTTCAATGTTTCGACTTTTACTATGGTCGGAGTGACGGGACTTGTTCTCGCCTGCGGGCTCGGTCAGGCTCGGCTCTGACAGTCCACCGGACTGTCATTCACTACCTCGCCATTCAAGTCCTTTATATTAAAATAAAAAAGTCGAAACACTCTTCAATGTTTCGACTTTTACTATGGTCGGAGTGACGGGACTTGAAAGCCTCTACTCCGTTTTATCTTAGTAAACCTTTTTGTAAAATAGGCGATTTTACGCCATTTTCGTGATTTTGTGCTTTCGCTTATTCGAGGTAATTCGAGGGTTTTTTAGCAATTTTTTATCAAAAGTTGTCCAAAAGTTGTCCAAGAATTTTTTGGAGATTTTTTTCTCCGATAATTATTATATCATACAAAAATAAGTAAAACAACCCCACATTCCGATTTTCAGAATGTGGGGTTTTAATAGAAAAATAACAGAGTCCCCAGTGGGGACAAAGTAAAAATACGGACAGTATTCAAAAAAGGTATTGACAATGCAAAACAAATGATATATAATGAAATATTCCTGACGGTGTAGGAGGACTTGGTATGCAGAAAGGATATTATAAAAAACTATCATACGAAGATGAATTTGACCGAAAATACGCTTGCTGGACTTTTAATCATAACGGCTGGGTAAAATACAAAACAGCCAACAGGAGGACAGCCCGAAGAAAAATAAAAGTTATGACAAAAAACGAAATACAGCAGAAGGATTGAAACCGATAATACGCATTCGTCCGTTATTTTTTAAAAGGAGGAATTTATATGTTGACTACCCTTTTCCCTACAATCGACCTTAAAGAAACAGGAAAAAGAATTTACGAACTCCGTCTTGAAAAAGGCTATTCTGTAAGAGATTTACAGGATTTCTTCGGATTTGAGCAACCACAGGCAATTTACAAGTGGCAATGGGGACAGTCTTTACCATCGGTAGACAATCTGTTCGCATTAAGCAGACTATTCAATACTTCAATCGACGACATCCTTGTTGAATGCAACAAGGATGTTGCTGTTTTATATGCTGCCTGAATTAAACCACAAGTTTAATGACAGCCCTCCCTGTATGGTGTATGATAAGGATACAGAAACAAACAACACAGATTTTAAGAACAAAGGGAGGAAATTACTATGAATTTAAAAGAAGCTTTCCGTTATCAGAACAAACTTTCATCACTCATTGATACAACTCTCGAATTTATGGGAAACACTGATAACATGCTTGAAGTAACAGAAAGACATCTTCGCAAAAAAGCAAATCCCGAACAGGAAAACGAAAAGACAACAAAGATAACCAGCGAATATCCTGCAATAGAAAAGCCCGAATGTGTCATCGACCTCGGAATGTTCCTGCTCAGCGAAAAGGAAAAGCTGACTGCTGCTATCGTTGAAACGAAAAGAAACCTCGCTATCGACATAGACGGTCAGGCAATCAACAACTCATTAAGACAGAAACTTGCATTTGCAATGAGAAGGCTTTCAGGTGCCCGTTCGAATGAATCGCTCATAAGAAATGGTGGAACAGGATACTGCTTCAATCAGGAAGGTAACCAGACATCATTCCGTTATGACATCGAACGAGTAGTTACATTGAATTACGACAGGAACAAAACAAAGCGACTTATGAATGAACTGTCAGAAAAGGCAGACTCAGTTTCAACCGAAATTGACGAGGCTCTTCTTTCGGCAAAGGTCGACTATGTTCCACCCTTCAATGTCAACACCGACTTTGAAGAACTTGCCCTCGAATTTCAGGATAAACTTTAATCACATCGCCACGGCGTAAGCCGTGCCTTGTGTCTGAAAACAAATCCGATGAGTAACTTCGGTTCAGATGCAGATGAACTGTAAGGCTGCATAAAAAATGAGGATAAAAGCACAAATGACTTTCTTAAGATATTTGTAACACTCATACTTCATTTCTTCAGACAAGCATCGTTTTTCGTTTTACGCTTTTCAAGTTACGCATTACACAATAACAAACTTCAATTCATCCAAGAGTGATTTAAGAATTTTTAATTTTAAAAATATATAATATAGTATGCGTGTCAGGGCGTTATATCGTCTGCGGACATATAACAGAATGACATACAACTATTGAAGTCGACTTTGAAGTTTTGTTTTCAGACACAAGGCACGGACTCTGCTTTTTTAAGCAGAGTTTTTGTTTTGAAATATAAAAACACCCACATTCCAATTTTCAGAATGTGGGTGTTTTTATAGAAAAATAACAGAGTCCCCAGTGGGGACTCTGTTATTCAAGTCAAAGTTAATTGCTTTTTTTACATTATCCACGAGCAACTACACCTGTCCTATATTTTAGTAACTTTGGCAAAAAATCCTCAACATCAAAATCATTTTCATCTTCTTTATCATCGCTATCGTACCATAAAATTTTATTAGCGTACGGAAGAAAAAAATCCTCTTTAGAAAAATCCATAACTATTCTACCCAAAACCGCAAAATCCTTTTCAGTGTTTCCACCATCACGATAAACTCTCCTGAATCCTTGTGCTTCGAGAATCTGCTGACCATTTCTTACAAAAGCATCGTCAAGGCATTCTAAAATGCTTTCGGGAACATATTTCCCGTCATCAATGATTTTCTGCTCGTCAAGTTCTATTTCAACCTTCATCATTCGTCGTATCACTCCTATCTTTTATTATAATTTTCTCTCTGAAGCATCTCTTTTATTTTTTGTGCTGCGAATTTGCGTTCCTCATAATTTATTTTATTTAATTCAGAAATTCTTTCTTTGCTTATCTCGATTGACCTTTCATAATGAAGATTATCAAGTCCATTATTTGTTTTTATACATATCTGTTTCCCTATCTTTATACAGTTAAGAACTTTGATAGCAACTTCATCCGATATAAATCCATTTTCATATTGTTCCACTATGGCGAATAATTTATCATCAGCAGTTGCACCTATAAGGCAGTCATATTCTGATACATCAAAATCATCTTCACTATTTTTACGATTAACAATGATAAATTCAAGCCACTTTTCATCTAACCCGAACTCATAGCAGGAACAACTATCTATGTCTAATGTATATTCGCTTATTATGGGATTTTTTCTTCTACAAGCCCATTTTTCAGCCATTTCATAATCAGTTGTAACATAAAACCCAAAACCGAAATCCGCATCAATACGACCATATTCAAAAGAAGGCGATTTTACCTCTACAGAAGAGCCGTGATAAACTTTTATCATAAAGCATCATCCTCCTTGATTTTTTCTATTGCTGTTCTGACACTCAATGTATGAAGAACATCATATCCGTCAAGAGAATGTTTCATATCATACTTCTGCAACATTTCTTTTCCGGTTGTTCCATCAAGGAAAAACCAATATGCAACAATATATCCAAACCAAAAAAGGTCATCTTCATACAGAGGGCTATCCTCATCTGTTGACGGAAGATTGCCTTCGTATTCCTTTTCAAAACGGGATAAAATATATGTGAGTGCCTGAGAACTGAG
>JAFXHL010000046.1 GCA_017536405.1 Oscillospiraceae bacterium | reverse complement strand
GCTCTTGTTTCTGCATTAGGAAGAGCATCTATAAGTTTCTGATAGTTGTCCTGATAGTATTTCTGAAGACGTGTGTTTGTAGGGTCATTATAGAGATATTCTCTTGATTCTTCAACGAGCTGTTCATAACGTGCGATTTCGCCTCTTGAATAGTCAGAACCATAAACCTGACCGATATATTTTCCTTCGATATCGTAAACAGGAACAAGACCTACATCTTCAAGAGCATCATTATAATCGGAAGCCGCTATTCTGAGTGCACCATACGCTGTGTCAGCACTTGCTTTTGCAGAAGCGTAATTCGCGTTGCTTCTTAAATCTTCATAATGATCTTTTGCCTTGTCGTATGCTTTCTGTGCATTGTCAAGGTTGTTCTTTGCGTTTGTGATAGAAACCTGTGTTGATGTTGCCTTATCCTGTCCGTTTGAAGCAGCAAGAAGGTCGTTATATCTTCTTTCTGCTGTCTGAAGCGCGTTATATGTTGACATACTCGCACTCTGGAGATTTGATTCGGCAATAGCAATCTGTGTCTTTATTGTTGAATCGTCGATGATGCAAAGTACATCCCCCTCTTTTACCTTGTCACCAACCGAAACCTTTACATCCATAATCTCATATGTAGCGAGTGAACGCACATATGTTTCGTCCTTACTTGCAACAACCCCTGTTGCATTCACATAGTTCTGGACTGTTCCCTTCTTGAGTTCTGCATTATTTACAAGTACTGTTGATTCAGTATTTGCTGAAATAAGTGCAACTCCTAAAATTCCCGCTATCAGAAGTACTACTACCGAGATAACGATTACGAGCACTATTTTTGCTTTTCTGCTCATTTTCATTTTCCTCCTAAAAAATAGAATTGAAATATATTTAAGTATCGGCTTTCTGCCGTAACTTACAAAGAATTTTATGCCTGTCTGTACTGGCTGTTATAGAGTTCTGAATAGAAACCTGCTTTATTTATAAGTTCATCGTGAGTTCCTATTTCGATGACTTTTCCCGATTTCATAACGAGTATCGCGTCAGCCTCTTTTATGGTTGAAAGACGGTGTGCTATAACAAAGCTTGTTCTTCCTTCCATAATCTTATTGAAGGCTTTCTGCACTCTTATTTCGGTCATTGTATCGATTGAAGATGTTGCTTCATCGAGAATAAGCATCTTCGGTTTTATAAGCATTACTCTTGCTATACAGAGAAGCTGTTTCTGTCCCTGTGAGATATTTTCATCGTCATCTGAGATGACTGTGTCATATCCGTCGGGAAGTCGCTTTATGAAGCTATGCGCATAAGCGGATTTTGCCGCTTCGATGATTTCTTCATCGGTAGGGTTATCTGCGCCGTAAGCGATATTATCACGGATTGTTCCTTTAAAGAGCCATGTTTCCTGTAAAACCATTCCGTAATTTGAACGAAGACTATCTCTCTTTATTTCTGTTATATTATTTCCACTGACAGAAATCTTTCCCTTATCAACATCATAGAAACGCATAAGAAGATTTATAAGAGTTGTTTTTCCGCAACCTGTAGGCCCTACTATCGCAACTCTCATTCCGGGATTTACTTTAAGGTTGAAATCCTCGATAAGCGGAACATTCTTGTCATAAGAGAAGAATACATTTTCGGCAGAAACGCTGCCGTCGGGATTTTCGAGTGTCGGCATATCTTCATCGGATTCTTCTTCCTTTTCATCCAAAAGGGCAAAAACTCTTTCAGCACCCGAAAGCGCCGCCTGAAGTTCTGTTATAACTCCGCTTATTTCGTTGAAAGGCTTTGTATACTGATTTGCATAGGCTAAAAATGTCGAAAGAAAACCTACCGAAAGTGCTCCGCCGACTACTGCGAATGCACCCGAAATGCCTACTGCGGCATAGACTATTCCGTTTACAAATCTTGTGCAGGGATTCGTGAGTGCTGAAAGAAACTGTGCTTTAACGCCACACTTATAAAGTCTTCCGTTTATTTCTTTAAACTTCTTTTCAGAACTTTCTTTATAAGAAAACGCCTGAATGGTTTTCTGTCCCGAAATCATTTCGTTTATATATCCGCCGAGTTCTCCTCTTACTTCTGTCTGTTCGCTGAAGAACTTATATGAAAATCTGCTTATTGTTGATGCAACTATAAGAGAAAGCGGAGTTATGATAACGCATACAAGTGCGATTTTAACATTTATCCCGAACATGAAAATCAGAGTTCCGACTATTGTTGCTATACCTGTGAAAAGCTGTGTGAAACCCTGAATTATACCGTCAGAAATACTGTCAATATCCGAAATTATAACAGACATTGTATCGCCTTTGGGTGTATGGTCGATATAACTCAAAGGAAGTTTTGAGAATTTATTGAATGTTTCGTTTCTTATATCCCTTACTGTGCCGTGTGAGATTTTGTTCATAACAAACCCCAGTAGCCAGTTTGCAAGGGCTGTTCCTATAACAACGAAGAAAAGGATAACGATATATTTCATCATAAGATTAAAATCGACATTGCCTTTTCCTATTATACAGTCAACCGCTTTACCTGTTATTATCGGTGCTGTCAGAGTCAGTGCCACTGCGCCTGCTGCGAGAATAAATGCAAGTATCACAAGGGGTGCATAGGGTTTTACATAAGACAAAAGTCTTTTTAAAGTTTTAAGTTTCATTACCCTTTCACCTCCTGAGATTTACAGATTTCGATGTAAACATCGGAAGTTTTAAGAAGTTCTTCGTGTTTTCCTATTGCAGAAATTCTGCCGTCATCAAGAACGACTATTCTGTCGGAATTCTTTATCGCATTCGCTCTCTGTGAAACGATAAAGACTGTCATATTGTCGGTTTCTTCTTTTATCGCTTTACGGAGATTAAGGTCGGTAACATAGTCGAGTGCCGATGAACTGTCATCGAGTATTAAAATCTCGGGTTCACACACAAGCGCTCTCGCTATTGTGAGTCGCTGACGCTGACCGCCCGATAAGTTTTTTCCGCCTTCTGCGATGAATGTATCAAGTCCTTCAGGCATACGCTCAATAATATCCTCTGCCTGAGCGATTCTTATCGCTTTCTTTATTGTTTCTTCAGAAGCATTTTCGTTTCCGATGGTAAGATTTTCTCTTACTGTTCCTGAAAAGAGAGCCGATTTCTGAGGAACAATTCCGATTTTTCTGCGAAGGTCTGAAACGATGTAATCCTTTACATTCGCACCATCAACAAAAACTTCGCCCTTTGCTGTATCATAAAATCTCGGAATGAGATTTATAAGCGTTGATTTACCCGAACCTGTCGAGCCGATAATGCCTATCGTTTCGCCTTTATTTACAGAGAAGGTTATGCCTTCAAGTTCGTATTCACCGTTATTGCCATAGTCAAAACAAGCGTCCTTGAATTCAACGGCAGGTGCATTTTCTGATATAGTTGCACCCTTTCCGTCTGAAATATCGGGTGTTTCATCGAAGATTTCGTTTACTCTTGATGCTGACGCGCCTGCTTTTGTAAAGATAACAACAAGGTTTGCCATAACTACAAGTGCCAATGAAATCTGCGTCATATAGTTTACAAGGGCTATGATTTCACCCTGTGAAACTGCGCCGTCATAGACCTTTCCGCCACCGAAATAAAGAATAGCGATGATAGCAAGGTTGAGTATCACATAGCATACGGGATTTAAAATCGCCGATATTCTTCCGACACGGATGTTTTCTTCCATAACGACATCGGTTGCTTTCTGAAAACGGATGTTTTCACGGTCCTGTCCCGAAAATGCCCTTATAACTCTTACACCATTGAGGTTTTCTCTTACTATTCCCGAAACACCGTCAAGGTTTTTCTGTATTCGCTTATAGTAAGGAACAGAACGGCTCATAACGAGATAGAGTGAAAGTGCAACAAGAGGAATAATCACAACAAAGATAACGGCAAGTTCTGTATTGATAGAAAAAGCCATAACCGTTGCACCGATAATCAGGAAAGGAACTCTTACAACGAGTCTTATAAGCATTGCAACAGCAAGTTGCAGTTGATTTACATCGGATATTATTCTGTTTACGAGTGATGCAGAACCGAATTTGTCAAGCTGTGAATAAGAAAGCGAGCCTATCTTTGAAAAGACATCATTTCTAAGGTCTGTTCCTATCGCCTGTGATGTTCTTGATGCGAGATACTGACAAACGAGTGCGCAACAAAGCCCTACAACACCTAAAAGTATCATCACACCGCCCATTTTAAGAATATAGTCCTTATCGGAATTTTCAATGCCGACATCTATAATCTTTGCCATAACAAGCGGAACGATAAGTTCGAATACTGCTTCTATCAGTTTGAAAAAGGGTCCTATTATAACTTCTTTGATATAATTCTTCAAGTAACGAGCGAGTTTTAACATGCCAACTCTCCCTTCATTTATACAGAATAATTATACACCTTTTGTAAATTTTTCACAATGGACAAAGATACAAAATTAAAGCCATATGAAACACCTTTTATATAATATCTGACATTTTTATAACAAACTCGTTACAAAATATTTCAAAAAAACATAACAGCAACCGAAAAACCGAAAAATTCCATTGACATTCGTCAGAATGCATAATATAATTATTCTGTATATTTTATTTGTAAAGGAATGACGATTATGAAAAAACTCACAGCGTTCATTCTTGCAGTAACTGTTCTCGCTTTTACGGGTTGTCAGAAAACTCCGACGGAAGACCCTTCTGAAACAACAGCACCCGTTGTCAGCGAAACAACTGTAAAGGAAGAAACTCCCCCCGAAGATTTACCGCTTATCCAGAACGGAACATTTGATTTAAACGCAAACAAATGGGGAACATTTTTCTCAGGCGGATTTTCAAGTGCCCCCGCTGTTGAAGATGGCGAACTCCACTTAGGTATAACAAATACAGGCTCAGTTGAATATGGCGTTCAGCTTTATCAGGACATCATCCCTCTCATAAAAGGCGGTGTTTATCGTTGTTCTTTTGATATGCGTTCGACAGAACCCAGAAGATTTGAATTCAGACTTCAGAAAAACGGCGGTGACTATGTTGCATATGCAGGTCAGTGGGTTGAAGTAGGAACAGAAATGCAGACCTATACTGTTGAATTCACAATGGAACATCCCACAGACGAATATGCAAGAATAGTTTTCAACTTAGGAAACACCCTTGACGGAAAGGAACTTCCTATTCATCATATCTACATCGACAATGTTGTTCTCGAACTTATTGACGACAGCAATATGGAAGTTGTTGAAGAAATCATCGCTCCCGATATAAACATAAATCAGATAGGCTATAAGCCCAATGACAAGAAGATTGCTGTTCTTCGTGGTGAAAATCTTTCTGAAGATTTCAGGGTTATAAATGCTGAAAATGACGAAGTTGTATATGCAGGAACACTCTCTCCTTATATGGAAAACGAAACTGCTGATGAATTTAACTATTTCGCAGATTTCAGTTCTGTTACAAAGGCAGGAAAATACTACATAGAACACGAAAAAGCAGGAAAATCATATACCTT
>JAFXHL010000045.1 GCA_017536405.1 Oscillospiraceae bacterium | reverse complement strand
GAGAAATGCATGACTTCACAACAAAACTTCGCCAGATTACAAGAGGCAAGGGCTCTTTTACATTCGAATTTGTAAGATATGAAAGACTTCCTTCAAACCTCGTTTCTGATGTTATTCTCTCAATCGGAAATACAGATACAGAATAAATTCAAAATGATGCGTGTTTAAAAACACGCATCATTTTTTTATTTTACCTCTTGACAAGCGAAAGTGTGTAATGTATAATAAGTATGAAAAAACTTACTTTTCATATAAAACAAACAAAAGGAGATGCGTTTATGAAAAAAGGACCAAAGGGAAAATATGTCTGGACAGTAACTGTCGGCGAAAAGGGTCAGATAGTTATTCCGAAGCAGGCGAGAGAGGTTTTTGAAATCAATCCAGGAGATACAATAGTTCTTTTAGGCGATGAGAAAAAGGGAATAGCAATCCCTCCGAAATCGGCTTTTTCGGAAATTATGTCAAAAGTTTTCAATAGCGGAGATGACGAAGAATGAGAAAGCATTACCTTGATAATATAAGATGGATGACGGTTATTTTAGTTGTCATATATCACGTTTTCTATATGTTCAATCATATCGGTGTTTTAGGCGGAGTAGGGCCTTTGGGCTCATCTATGTATCCCGATATATTTATGTATGTTGTTTACCCCTGGTTTATGGTGCTTATGTTTCTCGTTGCGGGAATTTCATCGAGATATTCACTTTCAAAAAGAACAAATAAGGAATTTCTGAAAGAAAGAGTGGTTAAATTTTTAGCACCCACAACATTAGGACTTTTTGTTTTCCACTGGATTTCAGGATATATAAATTTAAGAATCGGTGGCGCAACCGAACTTATGCCGTCGTTTTTAATTTACCCCATTTCAGTTCTTTCAGGTCAGGGGCCGTTGTGGTTTATCCAGCTTCTTCTTATCTTCTCACTTCTTCTTGTTCTTATAAGAAAAATTGATAAAAACGATAAATTCTATAATCTCTGCAAAAAATGCAATACAGTAATCATCCTTCTTTTCGGAATACTTTTATGGGGAGCATCACAGATACTCAATATGCCGATAATAACAGTTTTCAGATTCGGTATTTATTTTACGGCATTTCTTTTGGGATATTTTGTTTTCTCACACGATGAAGTTATAGAAAGAGTTGTTAAAATAAGAATACCTATGCTTTGCCTTGCAATTTTAGGAAGTATCGGTTATACAATTTTCTATTTCGGACAGAACTGTTGCGAAGGACCTGTTTTAAAAACATTTTTCACAAATGCTTATATGTGGATAGCAATTCTTGCGATAATCGGTTGCTTCAAAAAATATCTTGACAAGACAAATCCTGTTTTCGATTATATGAGTAAATCAAGCTATGGAATATATATAGTACATTATCCCGCAGTGCTTGTTCCTGCATATCTTTTCTATACATATACAAGCCTTCCCACAGCACTGATATATATCCTCGTTGCAGTTATAGGCTTTATAGGAACATTCCTTCTTTATGAGGGGATAAGAAGAGTTCCTGTATTAAGATTTATAATACTTGGCATCAAGAAAAAGAAAAAAGCATGATAATAAAAACAGACCGATATTCTATGTATCGGTCTGTCTTATTTTTTTAAAGAACTTTTCTAAAATTTCACAGCATTCATCTTCCATAATTCCTGCGTAATAATCTTTGATTATGTTATCAAAAGCCGAACATACAGCGCCCTCGGCTTTATCAAACGCACCAAAATAAACATCGTCTATCCTTGCATTCTTTATAGCACCCGCACACATAATGCAGGGCTCTAATGTTACATATATGGAACATCCCGATAAACGCCAGTCGCCGATTGTTTTTGACGCTTCAAGTATTGCTTCGGTTTCGGCGTGTGATAATGGATTTTTATCCGTTTCTCTTCGGTTATATCCTTTTCCGATTATTTTTTTATCCGATTTTCTTACAACAACAGCCCCGACAGGAATTTCTCCCATAGCGAGAGCTTTTTCTGCAAGGCTTAAAGCCTCGCGCATAAATGTGTTTTCCATATAAAATCCTCTTATGTCATAAATCTTGCGGATATTGTCATAAATACAAAACCAGCAACTACCCATAAAAGCATTGTGGGAGTCATCAGAGCTACTGTGAGCTTATCGTTGAGCGCCATATAACTTTTCGGGAATTTATAAACAAGGGTATCTTCTTTGTTCTTTGAAATTACATAGAAAAGAAAAAGTCCTGTTATCATAAATGAGAGTATTATAATAGATGTAAAAATCATAAAAATATCCTGCGGAAGAATAGCCATAGTAGCCGAGATCAGATATACAACAAGAGAGATAAACATATCCGCGAAAATTCCGCAGAGAACAGAGCCTGTGCAGAGGGTTACATAGCCTATGCAGAAAGATGTTAAAAGAAAAAACCATATATGCGAAATGTCGTGTCTTAAAAGAGCCGAAATGATAGAGGTGAAAATAAGTGCAAATCCATCACCGAATTGTCTTAGCGACTGCATTATAGCCCCTCTTAAAAAGAGTTCTTTTAAAACAGGGAAAATTACTATATAAGCAAGAGCCGATATTATGGTTGAGGGAATATCGTTTCCGATTTTTACAGCGGCGGGGGATATGTCGATAGAAAAAATATCGAGAGTGCGTCCCCAGAAAAAACTGCAACAAAGAGAAACACCGCATATCATCAGAACTATCGGAACAGAAATTCCCGCAGCTTCCTTGTTTGTTACCTTTAAGGGAAAGATAAGGTTCATCGGAGTTTTTCTTATGAATACAAGCAGCATCGTCGGAATAATTATCTTTATAAAAGCGATTATCGCCGAAATAGAGGTATACTGAATTGATGTTGCGTTCATTATTCCGAAAACAAAGTCGTTTGAGATATTATATCCTAAAAGATTCATTATGTATGCGGCAAGATAGGGGAGTAATGCTTCAAGAAGAAAATAGATACATAAAGCAATACCTATTATATACATATTTCTTGAAAGGAATTTCTTTTCTGCCTTTTCGGGTCTGTCGTCAACAAACCCTTTTCCGTCGATATAAACGAGCAGGTTTGTATCTTTTACAAAATGAAATCCGAAAGAACTGTCCTTTCGCCATTTGCGGTAGTTTTCATTGAAAGCATCTGTCTGCGCGGCACAGGTATAATCCTTTGCGACATCGATGATATTTTCTTCGCGGTTTGCGTCTAATCCGTAGAAATTCATCATAACTCTCCTTTCCTTTAAATTCCCGTAAGGTCAAAGGGTGGGGTATATTCTTCCTTAGCCGATGACCTTTCCTGCATAAATCCCGTAAGACCCAATGAAACAGCAAGGTCTAAGGCCTTGTTATATTCAAGAGTTGAAATCTTTCTGCTGATTTCTTTATATGAAAATGCCTTATGGCAGGGTGTATACTGACTCATAAGCGAGATAAGAACTTCTTTTTCGGGGAAATTTTCTGCTATGTATCTTAGCACATTTTCTGTATCACGGAAATTATTAGGAAGAGTAAGGTGTCTTATAATCATACCCTTTTTCATAATTCCGTTATCGTCGAAAACGGGTTTTCCTACCTGAGAAAACATTTCGTCAAGCGCTTTTTCAGCAACATCGGGATAATCTTTTGCGGATGAATATTTTTCCGCAACTTCACAATCCATATATTTCATATCGGGGAGGTATATGTCAATATATCCTTTCAACATACGGAGTGTTTCGACCTTTTCATATCCGCCCGAATTATATACAATAGGGATGTTGAGTTTATGCTTTATCATATCAAGCGATTTTATTATCATAGGAACATAAGGCGAGGCTGTAACAAGGTTTATGTTGTTAGCGCCTTTTTCCTGAAGTTCAAGAAAAATCTCTGAAAGTCTTTCTTCTGAAATTTCTTTGCCATAGGCTTCGTCGCTGATTTTATAATTCTGACAAAAACAGCATTTTAATGGGCATCCCGAAAAGAAAACCGTTCCCGAACCCTTTTCTCCGCTGATACAGGGTTCTTCCCAGAAATGAAGAGAAGCCCTTGCTATCTTTATTTTATCCGTAGCACCGCAGTATCCTTTCGATACAGTGCGGTCAGCCTTACATTCACGGGGGCAGAGAGAACAGTTTTTCATATCCAAAATAATAACCCCCATAAAAAAGACTGAGTATTGCTACTCAGTCTATTTTAACATACATCAGTCAATTAGTAAAGCTATTCTGCGAGAATGATTTTCTTTGTCTGTGGAACTTTTAAGAGTGCAGTAGCACCTATAAGTGTGAAAATAAGTTCGGGAAGCATATATGATGCATTGTAGATTATACTGTAAATCCAGGAGTTTTCGGTATAGAAACCTTCCCATAACATACCCATTGAGGCGAAAATAACAACTCCGCTGAAGAAATGGCATACAAGTCTTAAAAGAATAGCAATTGTAATACCCGAAAGCTGACCGATAAGTCCCTTATCTTTAAAAATCCCCGAAAGACCAAGGCTTGTGAAGGGAAGTATGTAATCGAGCATAATACAGCCTATGAGCATAAGAGGAGTAAGTCCCCATGCGAAAAGCCCGTCAAAAACAATACCCTGGAAAAGCTGGATGAGTGCATATACAAATGATACTCCGAGTCCTTTATAAACGCCGTGTCTTAAACTGAAAACAGCGATAGGAAGCATCGAAAGAAGTGTTATCGAGCCACCCCATGGCAGTTTATAGATTTTAATTAAACTGAGTACGGTTGCGAGCGCTATCATTATAGCACCCTCTACGAGTGTTTTAAGTTTTGTGTTTTTCATAAATTTACATCCTTTCTTATTACCTGAAAAGAAGGATAAGATTCTTTCATAAAATAAAAACCGCCAGGAAAAATTCCTGACGGTAACTTTATCACGAAAGATATTTTCCTACGTCGGTATTATCCGCATCAGGTTATGGGTCGAAGTTCGTTACGCCGGCAGTAATACTTCCTCTCAGCCTTTCTCAAAAGCTCCCCTGTTGTTAAATTGTAAACACATTATACATCACAAAATGATGTTTGTCAAGCATTTATTCGATAGTTGTTACTTTAAGCATATTTGTTGTTCCCGAAATGCCTAAGGGAATACCTGCTGTTATGATGATTTTATCTCCGCTCTGAAGAAGGTTCTGTTCTTCCGCTCTTTCAACAGCGTGAGCAAAAAGTTCGTCTGTATTTGTCTTTTCATCACACAAAACGGGAGTAACACCCCATGACATATTCATCTGTCTGCATATCATAGGCGATGGTGAACATCCGATAATACTGCAATGAGGACGATATTTTGAAATCATTCTCGCAGTCTTTCCTGTTTTTGTAACAGTTACTATCGCCTTTGCTTCAAGGCTGTGTGCCGTTGTTACGGTTGCAACGGATATAGCGCCCGTTATATCAGGGCTTGATTCGATATCTCTGTGGGCAAAGCGATGTTCATAGTTTATATCTTCTTCTGTTGTTTCAGCGATAAGCGCCATTGTTCTTACCGCCTCAACGGGATGTTTGCCCGCTGCTGTTTCGCCCGAAAGCATAATAGCACTCGTTCCGTCATATATTGCATTTGCTATGTCGGTGATTTCCGCTCTTGTAGGGCGGGGGTTTGTTATCATTGATTCAAGCATCTGGGTTGCTGTTATTACCTGCTTGCCTGCGTTGTATCCCTTTTTGATGAGTTCTTTCTGAATAGCGGGTATCTGCTCAAAAGGAATTTCAACACCCATATCTCCTCTCGCAACCATTATGCCGTCTGCCGCATCAATGATTTCGTCGATGTTGTCAACACCGTCCATACTTTCGATTTTTGCGATTATACGGGGCGTTGTCCAGCCTATCGACTTTATGAATTTCTTTAAGTAGTTTATATCAGCAGATGAACGGACAAAACTTGCGGCGATAAAATCAAATCCCATTTTAGCACCGAATTCAAGGTCCTCCATATCCCTGTCTGAAAGATAGGGCATAGAGAGTTCAACGCCGGGGACATTTATTCCCTTATTGTTTGAAATAACTCCACCATAGATTACTTTACAGAAGATTTCTTTTCCCGAAACCTTCTCGACAATCATTTCAACGAGACCGTCATTTATAAGTATTCTTGTGCCTCTTGTAACATCCATAGGTAATTTATCAAATGTGATAAATCCCTTCTTGTCATCACAAAGACACTCTTCTGTTGTAAGTATATATTCAGCGCCGTCTTCAAGAGTAACGGGCTTGTCGTCGACAAATCTGCCGAGTCTTATTTCAGGACCTCTTGTATCAAGCATTGTTGCTATGTGAAGACCGAGTTCTTCTCTTAAAGAAACGATTTCTTCAAAGCGTCTCTTATGTGTTTCATAATCCCCGTGAGAGAAGTTGAAACGCGCAACATTCATCCCCGAAAGCATAAGATTTTTTAAAATTTCTCTGTCGTCTGTTGAAGGGCCTACTGTGCAGACGATTTTTGTCTTTCTCATATTTTTTCCTCCGATACCTATATATATGATATTTACATACCTTTATATTATACAACTAATGCGGTAAAAAAACAACAAAGAAAAATTTTTTCAAAAAGTACTTGACAAGAGGTGTACTATGTGTTATAACTGTACTATGATAACTAATACAGTTATTACGGGGAAGGAGAAAAATATGATAACAGCAACAGGAATTGCGGTGCTTTTATGTTCGTCGCTGATTATTTTCGGAATAGGAACGATAGCGGCGATAATAATCGCATTCAGGAAGGAGAAGTGATTTATGTTTTCTTTAACTGGTATTATAATCGTTGCACTTGTAGTTGTAGTTATCGCGGCGGGCGTTATAATCGGTATCGCAGCTTCTAAAAAGTAGAAAAGGAGGAACGGAATGTTTACTATTGATTTACAAAGCAGAATTCCTATCTATGAACAACTCTGTAAAAAGATAACAAGTCTTGTTATGAAGGGCGTTCTCAAAAAGGGCGACCAACTGCCTTCTGTTCGTGAAATGGCAAAAACACTCGGTGTAAACCCCAACACCATTTCAAAAGCCTATAACGAACTCGAACGCGACGGTGTAATATATTCTCTGGCAGGAAGGGGAAGTTTTGTCGGAGATGTTGAAAAAGAAACCGTTGTTTCAGAAAAACTCAGAGCGTTTGATGAAGCTGTTGAAAGCGCTTTTGCGGTAGGCATAACAGCAGAAACACTTAAAGAGAGAATAGATAAGGGGGAAAAGAAAAATGATTGAGATAAAAGGTTTGACAAAGAAATTCGATAATAAATTCATAGCGCTCGATAATGCTGACCTTACAATTCCCACAGGAACAGCATTCGGACTTTTAGGTTCTAACGGCGCGGGTAAATCAACAATACTCAGACTCATTTCGGGTATCTATAAGCAGGAAGAAGGAACTATAAAAATCGACGGCGAAGACGTTTTCGATAATGTTTCCGTTAAGGAAAGAGTGTTCTTTATAGACGACGAAACTGTTCAGTTTTCAAAATACACTCTTAAATCCCTCAAGGATTTCTATAAGGGATATTATCCCAACTTCTCGGAAGAACTTTTCGAAAAGCTTCGTGCACAGGTCAATCTTCCTATGGATAAGAGAATCGACCGCTTTTCAAAGGGTATGAAGCGTCAGGCTATCGTTATAGTAGGTCTTGCATGCAGAACAGATTATCTTCTTTTAGACGAAGCTTTTGACGGACTCGACCCCACAATGAGAATTATCGTTAAGAATATGCTTGTTGACGCTATGCTTGACAGAAATCTCACAGCGATAATTTCATCGCATAACCTTAAAGAAATAAACGAAGTCTGCGATACAGTAGCGCTTTTACATAAGGGGAAAATCCTCTTCAACCGTGACCTTGATTCTGTTAAGGGGAATATTCATAAGGTTCAGGCGGCATTTGCTGTTGATTATAACGGAAAAGAAGATTTCGAGGGACTCAATGTTCTTCATTATGAAAGAACAGGTAGCGTTTGCTATCTCATCATAAAGGGCTCGGAAGAAGAAATCAGAGAAAACTTAAAGGTTAAAAAACCTCTTGTTCTCGATATTGTTCCGCTTTCGCTCGAAGAAATATTTATTTATGAAATGGAGGGACTCGGATATGACAGCTCAGAAGTCAACGGCTAAGAATAATTACTTCATGGTCAATTTCAGAAACCGTCTGAAATCCAATATGAAAACATCAATCATCATAACAATTCTGCATATCCTTGCTGTTCCTATGGTTCTTTTACAGGCAATTATATCATGGATATCGGAAGAAAACTATCAAAAGGCTTATCTTCTTGCACTCAAAGCGGCAGGCGGAAATGACAGACTTGTAAATTACGATGCGCTTCCAAAGGTTTATGACTTCAATGAAGCATATATATTCATAGGCTTTTTGGCACTCGGTATTGCTATCCTTTCGGGAATTTTAATCGCACTTTCAAACTTCAGTTATCTTTATAAGAAAACTAAGGTTGATATGATTTATTCACTCCCCTTGACAACAACACAGCGCTTTATGAGCGACTTTTTCGCAGGGGTAACAAGTTATATCGCGCCCTTCATCGCATCAGGATTTTTAACACTCATCCTCTGCTTTGTGGGAAGAGCGACAATAGTAGACTGGGTAAGCGTATTCCCCGACGCAGGATTCGGATTCCAGACAGTAGGTCAGCTTTTATTCCAGTGTTATCTTTACGGAACTTTTGTTCTTCTTATGGTCTATACAATTTCTGTTCTCGTTATTTCCTGCTGTGGAAATATCGTTGAATCAGGACTTTATATCTTCGCAACAAACATTCTTATCCCTTCAACAATAGCAGTTTTCACACTCATCCTTTTCGGTGATTTATATGGTATTGATGTTGAAAGACTTGCTATTAAGGCAATATGCCCCACAAGCCCCGTTGGCGCATTCGTATCATTCGTTGATATTATAGATACAGTTGAATATGGCTATGGCGGAGTAACAACAATGTTTGATGTTATAGTTCATCATCTTTTACCTTTCATATTCTTTACTGTTCTTTACGGAGTTATAGCATTCTTCCTTTATAAGAACAGAAAAGCAGAAGATGTTTCAAAGCCTTTCGTTTATAAACTCTTCTACTATATCATCAGTACAGCGGTTGTATTCTGTATCGTATCAATTTTCATCGGCGAAAACGGACTTGACGGAGAAGGCGGATTCCTTCCTCTTCTTATAATAAGCGGAATTGTATTCTTCATTATGGATATTATCGCAAACCGCGGATTCAAGAAGTTCTGGGTTTCTGTTATAAGATTCGTTGCAACAATGGTTGTTATGATAGTAGCCGTTTCACTTGTAGGCTTTACAGGCGGTTTCGGAATGGTAAAATATGTTCCCAACGCTTCATCAATCAGTTCTGTAAGCATCAATTCTTATAACCATTACGGAAGAAATAACAGAGCTTTCATTTTTGAATACGAAGAAAACGGCCAGTTCACAATAAAGAACGATGAACTCATAAAGGCAGTTGTTGATGCACACGAAGCAAATGTAAACCGTTATTCTGCTATGGAAGAAGTAGGCGGTTTCTATAAAGATACTGTTTCAACTGTTGATATTACTTATGTAACCAATTTCGGAAGAAAGATTTCAAGAGCAAATCTTGAACTCAACGAAAGCGAAGCTAAAATGCTTAATCCTATCTATTCCAGCGATGAATACAGAGAACAGGCGTTTGCGTTTATAGATAAGGCTGTTTCTGATATAGAGGCAAAAGGCGTAAAGCACAGCGGATACAGTTGTGATTTTACAGGCGTTTCAAAGAACGGAACAGATATGTATTTCACAAGCGGACTTAAAGATGAACTTTTAGTTGCTATGAAAAATGACCTTGCAAACTATAATGGCGAAGAACTTATAAAGGCAAACTACGGATATGTTTCTCTCAATGTAAACTCACGCAATTACGATAATGGTTCTTGCTATATCAAACTTCCTCTTTCAGAACAGTTCCCCGAAACACTTGATACAGTAACAAAACTCTATCCCGAATTCGGCGGAAAGGATTTCTTCAAGAATGTAGGCGTATCTCAGATTCTTATCAGAGATTATACAGAAGACGGTGATGCTGTCAATGTTGAACTTCCCGAAAGTTTTATGAAGAATGCAAAACTCAAGAAAGCCTTCGAGAAGGTTATGGAAGAATCAGTTATTACAGATACATACAGAAACTACGGCGGATTTGTTATTGAAATAAATGGTCTTAACTATGCAATAGAAGATTGTGAAGAAGTAAGAAGCCTTTATGAATACGCGATTAAAGGCGCATCAGATGATGCTACTTATGTAGATGGAAGTATTTATTATTACTATCACAATGACGAATACGGCGATGAATATGCTGTTGATTTTACAACTGTAGAGGAAGCACGCAAAATCATCAAGGATATTGTCTTTGAAGAAGGATATGTTACATATTTTGAAATCTACGGAGTATCACAATATGAAAAAAAAGGTATTGAATCTTACCTCTGGTCATATTATTCGGAGATTGAAACGATTTATCATAATATGAACAGCACTGAACCTGCAGTGACAACAATAGTTTATAATCCGGAAAGTTTATAATTAAATAAAAGGAAAAAATTTCTGATAATAATTTTTGTTACCCTGTAAAAAATATTTTTACGACATAAAAATTGAAAGAGGTAACAAAATGAAAAAGATTATTATCACAACATTCACACTCTGTCTTCTCGCAACCTCTTTAACAGGTTGCGGAAGAAAAGAGGAACCCGCACCCACACCCGAACAGACAACGGTTACAGAAGCTACTTCTGAAACAACAACCGAAGAAACGGGTATGGTAGCAAAAGCACTCTCTGAAATAGGCGACGCTATCGAAAGAATAGGCGAGTGGCCTTCAATGGTTCTTGTTGAAGCCGAAGATGAATTTCTCGATATGACAGGTCTTGATATGAAAAACGAAAACTACAAGCAGGTTTATATGAGAAGATCAAATCTTGAAGGCGGTTTCGGAGAGTATATCATTATTGAGGCAGATGATGTTGAATCAGCACTTCGTGACCTTGAAGCAAGAAAGGAAAGACTTATTTCAATGGATACTCCCTATGAGGAACACACAGAACTTGCAAAGGGTGCTATCGTAGGGAAGAACGGAAATTATGTCTACCTTATCGCAAGAGAAAACCCCAAGGAAGTTGAAGATGAACTTCTTTCGCATTTAGGGTAACATTACTCCTCTGTAAAACAAAAATGGTATCGTGTTTATTTCACGATACCATTTTGTTTTTTTGGTTTTTTAAAAGTTATGTTCTTGGTTCAACCTTGTCTGCATCGTGGAAATCGGCATTCAAAAGCCCTGCCATTATCCAGAAGAAAGGCGCAACATAAATTGTGCTTACAGAGAACATTGTTACAACAGCATAAACAATTACTGAGATAGTAAGCGCGGCGGTATGCCAGTTGTTTTCTTTAAAGAAAGTTCTTATCTTTGAAAGACCTTTTTTAAGAGAAAGTGCGATAACTGCAACATAGCCTATAAGGGCAAATATTCCCTGTGAACAAGCGAGGTTGAGATACTGATTATAGATTTTATCGAGTGAATTCGGGATGACTGTAAGGTCGAAATATTTTTCTGTTATAAACTGCGGGAAACCGAGACAGTCAGGACCTGTGCCGAGTAACCAGTAGTGAGTATCCATAGAAAAATCACCGAGGATTTTCTTTGCTATTTCAAATCCCATCTGATAAAGTCCTGCGCCGTCAGCATTCCTTGATGAATAGGGCCCTGAAATGAAGAGGAAATAATATCCGTCCTGAAAAGCGATTGAAAGGTCCTTTATTCCGACAACACCTGTGAGTGTGAGTGTTACAAACGATATTGCTGTCATAATCATATAGATAATGCATCTTATTATTGCGGATTTTTCTTTTCTGAAAATCGCAAAAATAAGAACAGCAATAAATGAAAGAGGCATACCTATAAATGCAACAAGAGAGTTTGTGAGTGGCGCGACAACTACAAAAAGAACAACGGCAAATCCATAGAGGATGTTTCTTTTCTTGTTTTCATCGAAAAGCGTACCAAAAAGTGCAACAGAATTTATGAGAACAAGAAGTGTTGCAAGGAAGATAGGGCTTCCTACAAGACCGCTGGGAAGAAAAACATTTTCTTCAGCAGTAGAAAAGAGAAACTGGAATGGTGTGTATACAATGGATGTTTTCTGTAAAAGCGCTATAATTGCATTCAGAACCCCTGCTGTAACGATAGTGTCAAGAATGAGGTTTATGCTTTTCTTTTCATAGATTATAGTTGCTCCGAGGAAGAGGAGAAAGTATGAGATAAGAGCGATAATCCCCTCAAATCTTCCTGAATTTCCATAAAGCGACTGAACTTTTGACCACGAATCGAGAGTTGAAAGTGTTGCTATCAAAGCAAGACCCATTATCAGAAAGAAAGACTTGTTTTTAAGGATGGGTGTGCGTGTCTTCCATACAGAAATCGCATACCAGAGGCCTGTTGCAAAAGCACCGCAGGCAAGAAATGCCATACCTATGTAGTTACTGCTCTGTCCACTGAAAAGCCATACGGCACCACCGAGGATCATAAGCGCTACCGAGATAACTAAAAGTATCCTTTCAATCTTATAGGTTGTAGACATTTTCATATTGAGGATAAAGTTCGACTTTTCGGTTGTTCCGAAAATCGTATTATGTTTTTTGGACATAAAATCCCTCCTGTTATAAAAATCTCCCCTGTTTTGAGAACAGGGGAGTTATTGTTACTTGGCGTATTCTATAGCCCTGCTTTCGCGGATAAGATGAACCTTTATCTGTCCGGGGTAATCCATTTCGGCTTCGATTCTCTTTGCGATTTCTCTTGCAACGATAATCATCTTTTCGTCGTTTACCTGTTCGGGAGAAATCATTATGCGCACTTCTCTGCCCGCCTGGATAGCAAATGATTTTTCAACCCCTTCGTAAGAGGTACAGATTTCTTCGAGTTTCTGAAGACGCTTGATGTAGTTTTCATAGTTTTCGCTTCTTGCAGCGGGACGGGCAGCTGAGATAGCGTCTGCCGCCTGAACGAGAGCAGCGATAACTGTCTTGCATTCAACATCACCGTGGTGAGCTTCGATAGCATGGATAACATCTGCGCTTTCTTTATACTTGCGGCAGACATCAACACCTATCTGAACATGTGAGCCTTCGATTTCAGAACTGAGAGCCTTACCGATATCGTGTAAAAGACCTGCTCTTCTTGCTGTTGTCGGGTCAACGCCGAGTTCAGCAGCCATAACACCCGCAAGGTGTGCAACTTCAATTGAGTGGTCAAGAACATTCTGACGATAACTTGTTCTGTAACGGAGACGACCGATGAGTTTAACGAGTTCGTTATTGATACCGTGAACATTTGTTTCGAGAACGGCGCGTTCACCTTCCTGCTTGATTTTATGTTCAACCTCACGGCGAGCCTTGTCAACCATTTCTTCAATGCGTGCGGGATGAATTCTTCCGTCGGCAATGAGTTTTTCAAGGGCGATTCTTGCAACTTCACGACGAACCTGGTCAAAGCAGGAGAGTGTGATTGCTTCGGGTGTATCGTCGATGATGAGGTCAACCCCTGTAAGTGTTTCAAGAGTTCTTATGTTTCTGCCTTCACGACCGATGATTCTTCCCTTCATTTCATCGCTGGGAAGGGGAACAACAGAAACTGCTGTTTCTGATACCTGGTCTGCGGCAACTTTTGCGATAGCAAGTGATACAAGGCTTCTTGCGCGGTCTTCGCATTCTTCCTTGATCTGCTGTTCGTTGTTTGCGATTCTTACAGCTTTATCATGAACAAGCTCGGTTTCGACCATTGAGAGAAGATGTTCTTTCGCCTGGTCCATAGTGAATTCAGAGATTCTTTCAAGGATTTCCATCTGGCTTTTCTTGATTTTTTCAGCTTCTTCGAGTTTTTCTTCCGAAAGCTTGTTTCTCTGAACAATGGCGTCTTCTTTCTTTTCAAGCTGAGCCTGTTTTTTGTCAAGGTTTTCTTCTTTCTGCTGGATTCTTCTTTCCTGTCTTGAAATTTCACCGCGGCGTTCTTTGATTTCCTTATCGGCTTCCGAACGGAGCTTGTGAATTTCGTCTTTCGCTTCAACCAAAGCGACTTTCTTCTTTGTTTCGGCTTCCTTTTCAGCGTCATCAACTATGCGCTTTGCTTCTTTTTCTGCCGAACCCAATTCTGCTTCTGCCTTTTGTTTTCTGTATGCAATGCCCACATTGAAAAATACGATTCCTGCTATAACAGCACCTATTACAAATGCGGCGACAATGCATATAATGGCCTGGGTAGTCATTAAGCATTCTCCTTTATATAAAATTGAATTGAAAAAAATGGTAACAGTGCCTTATATTACAACTTTATATAAAGTACGAAAATCTGTCAAAAAAACTTGAAAAACTATCAGTAAACATCGTATCTTCGGATTGTAAACGATTCCTTTAAAAATAATAATTATGACAGCGGGGTAAATAACGCTGTTTTTCTATGTTCAAGGAAAAATCGTTCCTCAGAGCGACGAGTAAATTCTTCAGATGATAATAATATATATAAAGCCGACAAATCGGCACTTTTCGGTATTGCAATCTGCAACAGGGCATAATTTGCAATACTATCTTATTTTATACTTTTTTAAAGGGGTTGTCAAGAAAAATTATGCAAATAAACGGAAAATGTTAAAAATCTATTTAAAATAAATAAAAACTGCTTGACAAAGTTGTATGATACTATTATAATAAGGATGCAATAATATCAAAATGCGTTGATGAGGAAGGCTGTTTTCACAGGTTTTGCCTTAAAGAGAGTTACATCATGGCTGAAAATGTAACGGCGGACGGAATTCAGTTACCACCTCTGAGTGTGCACGAAAGGTTTTCCGTAAGTGCAACGGGTCGCTTCCGTTATAAAGCGTCAATGAGGAAAAGGGGTTGTTATGCCACTTTTCGAACTTGGGTGGAACAGCGGTTATCATCGCCCCTTGGCTAATAGTCAGGGGGCGTTTTATTTTTTAACAACAAGGGGGATTATCTATGACAAAAAGAAATTTCTGGGCAGATTTTTTCATCGCGGTAGCGGTATGTTTCGTTAATCTCATTATCTTCAGAGTGTTATTCCTTTTAGCAAGTGTAGTTCCGGTTGGGATTATTCTCGTTATAATCGGTGCAATCCTTGCTGTTGAAGCGGTTGTTTTCACAAAAAGAACAGGCAGGGCAGTTATATTTTCTGTAACCTCGCTCATATATCAGTTTATTTCATCTTTATCACTCGTTATATATTCCTATTGTCTTTTTGACGGCATCATTTCAGCAGAGGCTGATTCAACCTTTGCAACCGTTATGCAACTTTTAGGAGGACTTTTTACGGCTTTCGGCGTTATGGTCGTGGCAATACTCACAGTTATCTCCTGTATTGCGGTTTTTGCTGTTACAATAATATCCTCACTCATAACAAAGGCTGTTATGAATAAAAAAGAAAAATCTTCTGATGTTCCTCAGATTGAAACGACAGGGGAGGTATTGTAATGGAAGAAAACAGAAAAAGAGACCTTTTGATAGCGATTGTATTGTCTGTTGTTCATATCGGCGTTTCGATAGGGCTTAATATGCTCCAAGAAGAAATTCCGTTGGATATGCTTTTTTCTGCTATAAATATGGCGGTTCTTGTTGTTGAAGCGGTATTTTTCACTAAAAAAACAGGAAGAACTCTTATGTTTCCTGTTACTGTGGGTGTTTCCCGATTGATTTTATCGATTACGCTTATTATTATTGCTGCTTTGATGGTAACCAATGGCGAGTTCGGTGATGCGAACGCGCTTGAAAGCATTATGCTGTTTTCTTTGTTTGCAACAATTTTTACAGGTCCTTTCTTCATAATCGCAGTCGTGACGACGATACTGACCGTTGTTGTTTCCTGTGCAGAAGGTTTTTTAATACCATGGGCGGTATCGCTGATAACAAAATCCAATATGGATAAAAAAGCAGAATCTTCTGATGTTCCTGAGATAGAAACAACAGGGGAGGATTTACAATGAAAAAACACGGAAAAGATATTTTATTCTGTGGATTGTTATGTTTAGGCTCATATGTAATTCCGATTCTTATGGGCTGGTTTGTTGAGGCGATAACGGGAAGTTCGGATATCGGCGGAAATGTTATGTGTATACTTCTTGCCGTTTTTGGTGTTTTCTCTGTTGTTTTCTCTGTTTTCAAGGGGAAGAATTTTCTTATCTACCCTGCTGTAAATCTGGTTGCTACATTTTTTATGGCAGTTATGGGAGGAATAAGCGTTGTAACAGACCTCGGCAATACAGAAGTAGTCACCGACGGGACAGACCTTGAAACAATTCTTTCGATAGTTTCATCGGCTTTTTCTTCAGGACTTATAGTTATTCTCATAATAGCTGCCGTTGTGTTTACAACCGTTGCTTTTTTACAGACTTTCCTTATATCCTTTATAGCTAAACGTTTTTATGATAAAATGAATGGCAGAACTTCTGAACAGATGGAGGGGTAAGAATGAAAAAATACGGAAAAGATATTTTATTCTGCGCGATAGTTGCATTAGGTTCGTTTTTTGTTCCGCTTCTGATTAGTTTTATCTTTATGGCTATAACAGACAACGAAGATACAGGAAGCATTATTTTCATATCGCTTCTTTTTGTATTCGGAATTGTAGCACCTATATTCTGCGTATGTATGAAAAAACATTATCTCATCTATCCTGCTATCAATGCGGTTTGTTTTTCGATTATATCAATAAGTATATCGATAAGCATTGTAGCGCAATTTGCTCCTTATACTGTATGGCAGGACGGCAATGAGTATGAAACACTTCTTTCGATATTTTTAGTTCCTCTCGCTATTGGGCTTATGGTTTTTCTTGTGGGAATTGCCGTTGTGACTTCAATAATCCTGTCGCTCGGAACATTACTCATATCCTATATATCAAAACTTATCTATGATAAAAAACATAAGAATGTTGAAACTATAAACAATACGGAGATTACAGAAAATGAAGGAACATAAAAAAGACATCCTTGTCTGTATGGGGCTTTCGGCGGTGACCACCATTATTGCGCTTGTAATCATAACATTGTTTTATGACCATGATTATGGTGAAATCGCAAATAAGATAGTTCCTGTGATATATATTGTTTTACAGATGATAACATCTTTTGTTATGACTATGAAAACGAAAAAGTTGATGCTTTGCCCTTTATCACAACTTGTTTTCACAACTCTTTTAGGGATAACAGCACCGATACTTTTAATCGCTATCGGAAGTTTAGCAAGCAGGTTTGACATACGCTTTCTGAAAGACCTTTTTGCTATGTTTTTCGGTCCTGCTATTTTCTCGGGATTTGTTGCTGTTGTGTATATGATAGAATATGCTGTTGTTACAACGGAAGCATTTGTATTTTCGACAATAACCGCTTTACTTGCAGGCGGATTGATTAAAATAAGTGAAAAAAATTCTGAAAGGAAGATTTAATATGGTTAAATTAACACTCAAAGACGGCTCTGTCAAGGAAGTCGAAAACGGACTTACCTATGCCGAAATCATCAAGGGAATAGGAATGGGTCTTTATAAGGCGGCTTGTTGCGTTAAAATCAACGGACAGGTCAAGGACCTTCGCGATGTTGCCGACACAGACGGAATGTTTGAAGTCTGCACATTCGATTCAAATGACGGTAAGCTCGCTTTCCGCCACACAGCATCACACCTTCTCGCCGAAGCGGTAAAGAGCCTTTATCCCGAAGCAAAACTTGCCCGCGGACCTGCTACTGACAGCGGTTTCTACTATGACTTTGAAGTTGCAAAGCCTTTCACACCCGATGACCTTGACAAAATCGAGGCTGAAATGAAGCGTCTTGCGAAACTTTCCGAAGATGTTGAAAGATTTGAACTTTCTACCGAAGAAGCAATCAAACTCATGGAAGAAAAGGGCGAAATCTATAAGGTTGAACTCATCAAAAAGCACGACGACCTCGGCGAAAAGCTCACATTCTACCGTCAGGGCGAATTTGTTGACCTCTGCGCAGGACCCCACATCATGAACACAGGCGTTATCAAGGCAGTAAAACTCACACAGTGCACAGGCGCTTATTGGGGCAAGGCGGAAGACGGAAAACAGCTTTCCCGTGTTTACGGAACAGCATTCCCCAAGGCTTCTGAACTTGAAGAATTCCTCAAGGCTCAGGAAGAAGCAAAACTCCGTGACCATAACAAACTCGGAAGAGAACTCGAATATTTCACAACTGTTGACTATATCGGACAGGGACTTCCCATTATGCTCCCCAAAGGCGCAAGAGTTATTCAGCTTTTACAGCGCTGGGTTGAAGATGTTGAACAGGCACACGGATGTCTCTTGACAAAAACTCCCCTTATGGCTAAAAGAGACCTTTATAAGATTTCAGGCCACTGGGATCACTACCGCGACGGAATGTTCATTATGGGCGATGCCGATGATGAATCAAAGGAATGTTTCGCGCTCCGTCCTATGACTTGTCCTTTTCAGTATCAGGTTTTCTTAAACAGACAGCGCTCATATCGTGACCTTCCTATGCGCCTTACTGAAACATCAACACTTTTCAGAAATGAAGACAGTGGCGAAATGCACGGCCTTATCCGTGTGCGTCAGTTTACTATCTCAGAAGGACACTATATTCTCCGTCCCGAACAGCTTGAAGAAGAATTCGCACAGTGCCTCGAACTCGCAAAATATTTCCTCGATAAAGTAGGGCTTTTAGGCGACTGTACATTCCGTTTCTCACAGTGGGATCCTTCTAACCCCAAGAATAAATATGAGGGAACAGCTGAACAGTGGGAAGAAGCACAGGCTACCATGAAGAAAATTCTCGATAACCTCGGCGTTGAATACGATATCGGAATTGACGAAGCCGCTTTCTATGGCCCTAAACTCGATATTCAGTATAAGAATGTTTACGGAAAAGAAGATACACTCGTAACAATTCAGATAGATATGCTTCTCGCTAAAAAATTCGGTATGGAATATATCGACGTTGACGGACAGAAGAAAAACCCCTATATCATCCACAGAACATCACTCGGATGCTTTGAAAGAACTCTCGCTTATATGATCGAACATTTCGCAGGGGCGCTTCCTCTCTGGCTTTCACCCACACAGGTTATGATTATGCCTATTGCAGACAGACAGCTCGACTTCGCTTATGATGTAAAGAAGAAACTTGAAGCAGAGGGTATCCGCGTTGAAGTTGACGACAGAAGCGAAAAGATAGGCTATAAGATTCGTTCGGCACAGCTCGAAAAAATCCCCTATATGCTTGTTATCGGTGATAAGGAAATGGAAGCGGGAACAGTTTCTCTCCGCTCAAGAAAAGATGGCGATATGGGTGCTATGCCTGTTGACGAAGTTGTCGCTAAGATTTCTCTTGAAAATAAAGAGAGAGTTTAATCCCTTATATATATAATGTATATAGAGCAATCCCATTTACAGTATTTCCGCCGTGAAAAGCGGTGGAAATACCCCTTGTTTTTGTAACCCTTTTGTAACTTTTGTCGCCGAAAGGTCGGTTTTTGACCACTTTTTGTTGAAATTTAGTTACTTTTGATAATGAAAACGTTTAAACTTTATGCAGTATGCACATTGACACCTGCAATCGAAAAATGCTAAACTAATAGCGTAATATACGGGGCGATATGCGTCGTGTGTTAGATAAAACAAAAAACAACAAAACAAAGGAGGACTTTTTTCATGAACATGAAAAAGACACTTGCTGGTCTTATGGCTGGCGTAGTAGCTATCTCAGCTATGGCTACAGTAGCAGTTTCTGCTAAGGCTCAGAAGGCAGACGAAGTAACTTGGTCAACAATGGCTAAGGAAAACACAGCTGCTGAAACAATCGTTTACGTAGTACTTCCTCAGGCTGACCTCGTAAACTGGAAAAGTGGCAATGGTATCAAGCTTACTTGGAAGACACTTCCTACAGGCGCTGCTTCATTAAACGACCTTGAAATCGTTGAAGTTACAAAGGTTACAAACCGTAAGAACGGTAACGCTACAATTGAAGACGAAGATCTCGGCAGACTTTATGATGTAAGAGAACTCGTTGACGGTAACGGTGCAGGCAAGAACACAAAGAATGTTATTACATTCACAACAACACCTATCGATGCTGCTGCTGAAGCTGAACTTGCTATCAAGGTTAAGGCTCCCGCAGGCGTTGACATCGCTAAGAACTCAATCGAAGCTGATCTCGGTGCTGCAACATTTGCTGCAGCTCCTAATGCAGATAAGGTAACAGCAGTTGCTAATACAGTTGAACCTGCTGCTACAAACGTTAAGAAGGATGCTTCAACAGATAAGGTTGGCGTTCTCCTCAACATCGAAACAGATGCTAAGACAGACAGATCAAAGACAATCCTCGTTAGAAATCTTGATGGTGTTATCAACGCTCACATGAATCCTACAGGCGATCCTCTCAAGGATATCGAACCTACAGAAGAAATCGCTGACTTCCTTACAGACGCTAAGGGCGCTACAATCGCTTTCAACTTCGAAAAGAAGGACATCGATGATTCAGTTTCTGATAAGGAATTCGCAGCTTGGGTTGACAGATATGACTGGAATGCAGACGGCATGAAGTCAGCTATCTCACTCAGAATCAACAACTCAAACGTTCTTTCAGTTGACATGATGGAATTTGACAAGGCTAACTTCTCAGCTGTTTACTCATGGGATGAAGTTATGGCTAAGTTCCAGGTTGGTTCAGCTACAGGTCTCGTAAACACAATGGGTCTCAAGATCAACAACGACAAGCTCCCTGCACAGAAGGACGATGCTGATAAGGTTATCGAACTCAGACTCGCTTCAATCACAGTTAAGATTCCTGAACTCGCTGAAACAAACGACGACACAATGGTAGAAGACTTCGCTGCTGGCGAATCAGCTACAGTTGTAGAAGATACACTTCCTGCAGCTACAGACGCTCCTGCAGCTACAGACGCTCCTGCAACAACAGACGCTGCTAATAACCCTGAAACAGGTAACTCAGCTGCTGCTCTCCTCGCTATCCCTGCTGCACTCGCTGCTGCTGCTATCGTAGCTAAGAAGAGAGGCTAATTCATTAAGTTCATAACTTAAAGAATTCACACATCAAACATTATTCGCCGACCAGAAATGGTCGGCGATTTTGTTTTCATAAAATATTCTGTATATGTTGCAAAAGCAATAAATCTGTGATAAAATAATAAGGGTATATTTTATCGAAAGGATGAAAAAAATGAAAAAGAGATTTTTAAATCAGGCTTCAAAACTTTTTGTATCTACAATTTTTGTTGCATCTGTTGTTCTTCCGTCGCTCAGTCTTAATGTAAATGCTGCGTTGAAACGAACAGAAACACATGAACTCAATTCAAACATTACATACACTTATAAAGATGTCAATATTGATGGGCAATTTGATACTCTCATCATCGAGGGGGACGGACCTATTCCTTCATTCAGAACATCTGGTGATGATGCAGCACCATGGCGTACTGAAAGACATAATATCGTCGATATCATAATCGAAGATGGGGTAAAGTCGATAGGCGATAATGCTTTCTATCAGTTCGATTATCTTAAAGCAGTTGAAATTCCCGATAGTGTAAAGTATATCGGTGAAGGTGCGTTTTTTAAGTGCGCCAGACTTGAAGAAATTACAATCCCTTATGGTGTTGATGTTATCGAATCAAGTACATTCAGCGGATGCTATGAACTTGAAAGCATCGAAATTCCCGAAAACATAGTTGAAATCGAGAGTAGCGCTTTCACTTACTGCATAAAACTCAAGAGAGTAGAGTTTGAAGGCGATGACCTTGAACTTATCGGCGCAGCTGCTTTCGCAGGATGTGCTATGGAAGAAATAGAAATTCCCGAGGGCGTAGAAAATATTAAAGAAAACGCATTTAACGGATGTTCAAAACTCAAAGAGGTAACAATTCCTAAAAGTGTCAAGAAAATCGGAGTAAAGGCGTTTGAAAATTGCCCCGATATCGAAGAGGTTAATTTCGATTGCAGAACATCACTTGAATTTGATGAAGAATGGGGATTTGACGAAGAATTCTTCATTCTTGAACATAACTTCAAAAACGGTGTTTGCACAATCTGTAGCAAAAAAGAAAAAGAAGAGTCTGATGATACAGAATATGTTGACTGGGATGAAATAATCGAAAATACAGAATTCACATTCGGAACAACAACATACAATGTAAAGATGCCTTCAAAGGATACTACTGTTCCTTATGATGTCTTCGATGTTCTTAAAAATAAGAATACTCTTCTCAACATCAAAGTAGACGATACTTTCTCATGGACAATAAAGGGAAAAGAAATCGAAACTCCTAAAAATCTCAACCTTGGTGTAAAGATTGCGGATAAAACAATCCCTCTTTCTGTAATGGATAAATACACAAAGGATTACAACTATAAAGAAATCGAACTCAGCGGAAAAGGTGAGTTTGGTCTTAAAGCAGAACTCACTATCGATGTCGGAACTATAAACAACGGAAATAAGGTTGACCTTTATTATTACGACCCTGACGATGAAAATTCGCTTGAATTTATAGCAACTTCAAAGGTTGAAAGTGGAAAGGTTACACTTCCTTTTACACACGCGTCAAGATATGTTATCGACATATACAGCACAGAAGTGAAAAATGATAAGGATGATGATTCATTCGATTTTGATGATTTCGCCGCAGGTGAAAATATAGTGGTAACAGAAATTATTCTTTAATACAGAAAACCGCCCGGTAACTTTTGTTATCGGGCGGTTTTGGGGTTATACAATGAGTTACTTAAATTTCAAATGATTTTTTTCTGTTTGTTACCGAGCTACTTTTTAACTATCTGAATAAAGTCAGAAACGAATTGTCATTTGCAGTCACACAAAAAGCTCCCGGATTTCTCCGGGAGCTTTTTTATTTGTGAAATTCTGTGAATTATTCGTAGAGCTTAGCAAGTCTGCAGAGGTAGTCGTATCTATCCTTAGCATTTGCAGCAGCCTTAGCGAAGAGTTCCTTAGATCTTTCAGGATTTTCACGAGCAAGTCTGTTGTAACGAACTTCGCCCATGATGAAGTCATTATAATCTCCTGTAGGAGCCTTAGAATCGAGGATGAAAGGATTCTTGCCTTCAGCCTTGAGAGCAGGATTGTATCTGAAGAGGTGCCAGTAGCCAGCTTCAACAGCCTTCTTTTCTTCTGTCATTGCGATTGACATACCACCCTTGATACCGTGGTTGATACAAGGAGCGTAACCGATGATGAGTGAAGGTCCGGGATAAGCTTCAGCTTCTGTGATTGCCTTGATACACTGGTTCATATCAGCACCCATAGCGATGTGTGCTACATATACATAACCATAGCTCATTGCGATACCAGCGAGGTCCTTCTTCTTAACTTCCTTACCGGCAGCAGCAAACTGTGCGATAGCACCAGTAGGAGTTGACTTAGATGACTGTCCGCCTGTATTTGAGTAAACTTCTGTGTCGAATACGAATACATTTACATCTTCGCCTGATGCGAGAACATGGTCAACACCGCCGAAGCCGATGTCGTAAGCCCAACCGTCTCCACCGAAGATCCAGAGTGATTTCTTTCTGAGGTAATCCTTAAGTGTGAGGATTTCCTTAGCTTCATCACATCCGCAAGCTTCGAGAGCAGCGATGAGTGTATCTGTTGCAGCTGAGTTAGCTGAACCGTCGTTGAGTGTTGAGAGGTAACCTTCGATAGCCTTCTTAACGTCAGCCTTCTTAGCTGTCTTCTGGAGGTTGAGGAGAAGTGCTACTGCTCTCTGACGGAGTGTGTTCTGTGCAAGGAACATACCGTAACCGAATTCAGCGTTGTCTTCGAAGAGTGAGTTAGCCCAAGCAGGACCCTTACCAGCCTTGTTTGTTGTGTAAGGTGTTGAAGGAGCAGAACCACCCCAGATTGATGAACAACCTGTTGCGTTAGCGATATACATTCTGTCGCCGAAGAGCTGTGTTACGAGCTTAGCGTAAGGTGTTTCACCACAACCTGCGCAAGCGCCTGAGAATTCGAGGAGGGGCTGCTTGAACTGTGAGCCCTTGATTGTTGTTTCCTTGAACTTTTCGAATACTTCCTTCTTATCGGGAAGTGAAAGTGCGTAGTTGAATACTTCCTGTTCAGCAATCTGAGTTTCGAGAGGCATCATGTTGAGAGCCTTTTCACCCTTCTTACCGGGACATACGTTTACACATGAACCACAACCTGTGCAGTCGAGTGCAGACACTGTCATAACGAAGTTGTAACCAGCCATACCTGTTACAGGGATAGCCTTGTCCTGAGCGAGCTTAGGAGCCTTCTTGAGTTCGTCATCTGTCATGATAACAGGACGGATAACAGCATGAGGACAAACATATGAACAGAAGTTACACTGGATACAGTTTTCGCTCTTCCATGAAGGAACGTCTACTGCGATACCGCGCTTTTCAAATGCAGCTGAACCCTGAGGGAATGTACCGTCAGCCATATCCTTGAATGTTGAAACAGGGAGCTTGTCACCCTGCTGAGCATTTACAGGAATCTGGATGTTGTTTACATAGTTTGTGAGTGTCTTGTTGGCAGCCTTAACCTTGCCCATACCCATCTTAGTATCCTTAGCTGTCTTCCAGCTTGCAGGAACCTTAACTTCAACAATACCCTTAACACCAGCGTCGATAGCGTCGTGGTTCATCTTAACGATAGCTTCACCCTTCTTTGAGTAAGAACGAGTTGCAGCTTCCTTCATATACTTAACAGCATCCTTTATAGGAATGATGTCTGAAAGCTTGAAGAATGCAGCCTGAAGAACAGTGTTGATTCTGTTGCCCATGCCTGTTTCTTTACCGATCTTGATACCATCGATTGTGTAGAACTTGATGTTGTTTTCAGCGATGTATCTCTTAACCTGTCCGGGAAGCTTCTTTTCGAGTTCCTTAGCATCCCACTGACAGTTGAGGAGGAATGTACCGCCGGGCTTGATGTCTGAAACCATATCGTACTTGTCGATGTAGCTTTCGTTATGACAAGCAACGAAGTCAGCCATGTTTACGAGGTATGTTGACTTGATAGGTGTCTTACCGAAACGGAGGTGTGAAACTGTTACACCACCTGACTTCTTTGAGTCATATGAGAAGTATGCCTGAGCATACATGTCTGTGTGGTCACCGATGATCTTGATTGAGTTCTTGTTGGCACCAACAGTACCGTCTGAACCGAGACCCCAGAACTTACATGCTGTTGTTCCTGCAGGAGCACTGTCGAGGTTGCCTTCGAGAGGAAGTGAGAGATTTGTAACGTCGTCTTCGATACCGATTGTGAATCTCTGCTTGAAATCTTCCTTCCATGATGCGTTCCAGTAAACAGCCTTGATCTGTGCAGGAGTTGTATCCTTAGAACCGAGACCGTAACGACCTGAAGCGATAGGTGTGTTGTTGAACTTAGAGCCCTTGAGAGCAGCAACAACATCGAGGTAGAGAGGTTCACCGATTGAGCCGGGTTCCTTAGTTCTGTCGAGAACAGAGATCTGTTCAACTGAATCAGGAATAGCTTCGATGAGCTTTTCTGCAACGAAAGGTCTGTAAAGACGAACCTTGATGAGACCGAGTGTGTGTCCCTGTGCGTTGAGGAAGTCGATTGTTTCTTCGATTGTATCTGTTACAGAACCCATAGCAATGATGATGTGTGTTGCCTGAGGATGTCCGTAGTAGTTGAAGAGCTTGTAGTCTGTACCGATTTCCTTGTTAACCTTCTTCATGTATTCTTCAACAACTGAAGGAATGTTGTCGTAGTATGAGTTACATGCTTCTCTTGCCTGGAAGAAGATATCAGGGTTCTGAGCTGTACCGCGGAGAACGGGATGTTCAGGGTTGAGTGAACGGTTTCTGAATGCCTGAGCAGCCTTCATATCAACCATCTTCTTGAGTGTTTCTGTATCCCATGTTTCAATCTTCTGGATTTCGTGTGAAGTACGGAAACCATCGAAGAAATGAAGGAAAGGAACTCTGCCCTTGATTGTTGAAAGGTGTGCAACAGCACCGAGGTCCATAACTTCCTGGGGGTTTGATGAACAGAGCATTGCAAAACCTGTCTGACGGCAAGCGTAGATGTCTGAGTGGTCACCAAAGATTGAGAGAGCGTGTGATGCGAGTGCACGTGCAGAAACATGGATTACGCAGGGGAGAAGTTCACCAGCAATCTTATACATGTTAGGAATCATAAGGAGAAGACCCTGTGATGCTGTATAAGTTGTTGTGAGAGCACCTGCTGCGAGTGAGCCGTGTACAGTACCTGCTGCACCTGCTTCTGACTGCATTTCAGCAACCTTTACAGGCTGTCCGAACATATTTGTCTGTCCTGCTGCAGACCAGATGTCTGTAACCTCAGCCATTACTGAGGAAGGAGTGATGGGGTAGATAGCAGCAACGTCTGTAAAGGGGTATGACGCCCATGCGGCAGCGTTGTTACCATCCATGGTTTTCATTTTTCTAGCCATTTCAGTAAGCCTCCTAAAAAATTGAACTGATGATGTTATGATGCAAACTTTTTCTGTTTGCAACTTTACCCGATAATTCTAACACATATTTTATAAAATGTAAAGAGAATGAACTAAAATTTAAAGATAAATTTACTTTTAATTTTTAAAAAAATTCATTTTCTGTGAAAAAAATCACTGCTCTTTTTTGTGTTATCATTGAAGACTTTAGTCTTACGATGTTATATCTGCACAAATACGAATGACAAAAAATTAACAATATTGTTTAAAACAGAGTTTTTTATAAAATCCCGAAAATATTACAGAATGGTTACAAATGGGTTTCAGTTTGGTTACAATTTTTTTATTGGCAGTAAAAAGGCTGATTTTGTGCGATTTCAAGGACTTTTTTGCAATATCTTCCTTATGGTTATAGTGTTGACTTTTATTAAATTTTATTGTATAATCATTTTATATGTGAAATTTTATCTTTGCATATAATCAATCAACAAAACCTATTGTGTATCGGGGGATAGAAATGATTTCTGACAGTAGTCGATTGTCCGTTATGTTTACGGAAACCGATATCTCTTCGTGGGGAATTGCGGTCATTGTTATCATCGTTCTTTTAAGGGCATTTTTCACATTATGCGAATTTGCCGTTACAGAGATAAACGACAGTGTTGTAAAGGATTTTGAAAACGAAAAGGGAAGTAAGAAAATTCTCTCATCTGTTCTTTCAAAACCGTCTGCAATGATAACTACTTTTTCCGCAAACAGAATTCTATCGGCGGTTGTTATATCGCTTTGTTCATTCACTGTATTTTTTCCTTCTCTTTATAAATGTATTATAAAGCTTTTTGAGGGAAATTATTTTGCGGATGAATTTTCGGCGGTAATTTCAGCAGTGATAATTGTTTTGTCAACGGTTGTTGTAATGACGGTTTTCAGCGACAGAATTCCAAAGAGAATTGCCATGGCTGCCGATTCGGTATCACTTGCCGTATTCGTTGCATTGCCTGTAAGAATTCTTATAATACTCCTCACTCCTCTTACCGCTTTATGCGGACTTCTTACAAAGTTATTCTCTTTTCTTTTCGGTCTTTCGCAGACAGATGAAAGGGATATAGCAACGGAAGAAGAAATACTTATGCTTGTTGACGCGCGTAACGAAACAGGCGAACTTGAAGAATCCCAGAAGGAAATGATAAGCAATATCTTTGAGTTCGACGACACCTTGGCAGGCGATGTCATGACGCACAGAACAGACATCGACGCGGTTGACATAAACGCGAAGGTTCCTGATGTAATCCGTCTTGCGATTGATTCGGGGCGTTCGAGAATTCCTGTTTACGAAAACACAATAGACAGCATACTCGGATTCGTATGCGTTAAAGACCTTCTCTGTCTTATAGGCTGTGAGAATGTCGAAGGTTTTGAGATAAAAAGTTTTATAAGAGATGTTCTCTACGTTCCGGGAACTAATTCCTGCGGGGAAGTTTTTGAAATGATGCGTAAGAACAAGGCTCAGCTTGCTGTTGTTGTCGATGAATACGGCGGAACGGCAGGACTTATAACGATGGAAGACATACTTGAATCCATAGTCGGAAATATTCAGGATGAATATGACAATGACGCCGAAGAAATCGTTGAGGTTTCAGAAGGAACCTATATGATTTCGGGAACATCCGACCCTGAAGAGATTCTCTCCGTTCTCGGAAAAGAACTTCCCGAAGAACACGAGTATGACACAATGGGCGGATTTATAACAGACCTTCTCGGGCGGATACCCGAGGAAAACGAAAATGCCTCGGTGGTTTACGAGGACATTGAATTCACCGTTTTGATAACGGAGGAAAAAAGAATAACCAAAATAAAAGCGGTTGTTCTTAACGATAAAACCCAAAACAAAGAATGAAAAGGAGAATCGTTATGATGAAGAGAAAGTCATCAGCACTTCTTGCACTTGTTATGATGGTCATGATGTCAGTGTCCATTTTCTCAGGATGTAAGAAACAAGAAATCGAAAACGTACCCGTAGACACAACCCCCGTTGCCTCAGTAGGCGACACATGGGATTGTCCTGCTTGTGGTCAGGCAGCAGTTTCATCAAAGTTCTGCCCTAACTGCGGCGAAGCTAAGGACTGGACATGTCCTTCATGCGGACAGGCAGGCGTAACAACAAAGTTCTGCCCCAACTGCGGAACAGCCAAGGACGGAGACGCATCTGCTCCCACAACAGAAGCAACAGTAGCAACTGACGCTCCCGAAGCAACAACAGTAGCAACAACTGCTCCTACAGCAGCACCCACAGCAGCTCCTACAACTGCTCCCACAGCGGCACCCACAGCTGCTCCCACAACAGCACCTACAACTGCTCCTACTGTTGCTCCTACAACAACAGCTAAGAAAGAAGCTCCTTCAGCTTACATCAAGAACGCAAACAGATATGTTTACGGAACACTTTCAGATGCTGAAAAGAAGGCTTATGTTGACATCTACACAGGTATGAAGAACCGTGATTCAAAAATCACAACTTCTGCAAACATCAGCGCAGACAAATTCAAGGAAATCGTAATGGACGTTGTTTATCAGGAACCCACAAACTATGTTGCTATGGGTGGTAAATTCGACGGAACAACATTCACTCCCAAATACTCATTCACAGCATCAGAAGCAGCAGCAATGGATAAGGCTTGTGACAATGCAATGTCAAAGATTCAGGCTAAATTCCCCGCAAACGCATCTGACTTCGATAAGGTAAAGGCTATCCACGACTACATCGTTCAGAACACAGTATTCTCAAAGGACAACAAGTACAGCGGTTATGCTTACGGTCCTCTCGTTGCAGGCGTTGGTCAGTGTGAAGGTTATGCAAAGGCTATGACATATGCTCTCACATATTTCGGACTTGAAAACGTTCGTATGACAGGTACAAAATACGATGGTCTCTCACACGCTTGGAACAAGGTTAAGGTTTCAGGCAAGTGGTATAACATTGACGCTACATGGGACGAATACTACACAGAAAAATCTTCAAATGCAGTAAGATACACATTCTTCCTCATTCCTGACGCAGGTATCATGAGCGGAAGCGGAAGAAACTACATTCCTCAGTGTTCATTCACACCTCCTTCAGCATCATCATGGGATAACAACTACTTTGTAAAGTCAGGCTACTATGCAACATCTGTTGCTGAAGCAAAGACAAAGATGCAGCAGGCTGCTATCAATGCCGCTAAGAACAAGCAGGAAGTAATCCAGATCAAGTGCAGCGACAAGGCAGTTTATGACGAAGCAAAGGCTTGGCTCAAGTCTAACTACACAACTGTTCAGAATACTGTAAACGGAACATCCGGCTGCTACAAGTGTACAGTAAAGTCATTCGGTGACACAACATTCCTTACAACAGACAAATATATCCTTGAACTCGTTGTAACATACTAATAGTGACATAACTTAATTTTCGGGGCGGGTAAAAGCGCCCCGAAATAAGTTTAAAATGAAAGGTTTGGAAAAATGAAAAAAAGAATATTATCGATAATTATTGCGGCTATGATGGCTCTTACCTTCACAGCCTGCTCAAAGACAACTACCGATGATGCAAATAATCCTTCGGGAAATGATACTCCCGCAGTTACAGATTCAGTAGAAGGCGGCGAAACAGATGCTCCTTCAGCCGACGGAAACGGCGGAGCGACACAGACAGTTTCTGTTCCCAAATATGTTTACAACACTCTTCCCGATGAAGAAAAGGCTATCTATGACAAGATTCTCACAGCTGTTCAGAACTTTGAAACAGAAGTTGACCTTGGCAAAGATTATCCCACAGAAACAGTTTTAAGAACATATAAGAATGTATTCTTCCAGGAACCTGAAATTTTTTGGTTCTATGCAACAAACGAACAGTTTGCCGCAGCAGGCGATACAATGTCAAAGGTTGCTTTACAGTACAGATACGACCAGGCAATGTGTGAAAATATGAAGAAATCACTTCAGAATTCACTCAACGAAATCGAAGGTCAGTTCCCTGAAAACGCAACAGATGTTGATAAGGTAATCACAATCCACGATTACATCATCAACAGAACAGTTTTCTCAAAGGATGATATCTATTCAAAGAATGCTTACGGCGCACTCGTAGGCGGATATTCACAGTGTGAAGGTTATGCAAAGGGTCTCGCTTATGCTTGTAACTATTTCGGAATTGAAAATGTAAGAATTACAGGTAACAAGTATGACAACAACTCACACGCATGGTCAAAGGTTAAGATTGACGGCAAGTGGTATAACGTTGACGTTACATGGGATGACCCCGAAAGTTCAAACGGCGAACAGCTTTTAAGACACAACTATCTCTTCGTTCCCGACTCAGCAATCAACGATATTACTCATATCGTTATCTGCGATTTCGTTCCTCCCGTTGCTGATTCAGCAGATATCGACTACTTCAAGCATAAGGGTCTTTATGCAAACACTAAGGAAGAAGCGGTTTCACTTATCCACGACCATATTGTTGAACAGGCAAAGAAGGGTGAATCTGTTTGTCAGGTTAAATGTGCAAACGAAGAAGTTTACAAGGCTGCTCTTGATGAACTCATCCAGAAGGGCGGATACCAGAAGATTTCTGACGATGCAAAGGCACAGAATCCTCAGGTTGCATCATTCGGTCTTATGAACGACGACCAGCTCTTTATCATTCATTTCAATATCAAGTATAACTAATTTTTCTCGGAAGGTGGGAATAAAATGAAGAACAGACGATATGCCGTTTCAGGAATTATACTTTCTGTCGTTATGGCTTTTTCAGGCTGTAAATCATTATTCCCGCTTGACGAAAACCCCTATAAACAAACGGAAACAACAGTTTCCGTATCGGAGACGACTCCGACATATGTTACGGAGTCGTTTATTCCGATAGAAACACCAGAAGAAACTTCTTCTGAAACAACAGAAATTACTACAACTCCCGAAGAAACAACAACTCCCGAAACTACAACAGAAGTTACTACAACTCCTGAAACCACAACCGCAACAACAGTCGCAACAACGACAGAAACTACAACCGCAACAACAGTTGCAACAACAACTCCCGCAGCGACAGAAACTGCACCACAGACTACGAAAACAACGACCATATCTCTTTCAACACCCAATACTTCCACCAAAAAAGAGATATACAGGTCTTATGCATATAATACACTCACAGAAAAAGAAAAAAAGGCTTATGACATCTTTGAAGGCGCGGCGATATCTCTTTCAAACAAAGCCGATTTTGAAGGACTTTCCCTGACAAAAGCAGAACTCGAAAGAGTAGTTTACGCTTTTGACCTTTACGAGCCTTTATACTCCTATGTTTCACTCGAAAACTGTATGGTAAGAGGAAGAAACGGAATTGTAAAAGATGTTGAACTCGCCTATTATTACGATAAGGCAACACACAGCAGAATGACATCCGCAGCTGTTTCAGAGGCGGAGAAGATACTCTCTAAAGTAACTCCTTCGATGAGTGACTTTGAAATTCTCAAACTTTTCCATGATGAAATAATAAAAAGATGCGTATATGACGAATCCTCACAGAATCGTAATTTCATATATGGCGTTCTTGTTGAAGGAAGAGCGACCTGCACAGGCTATGCAAAAACATTCCAGTATCTCTGTAACAGAGTCGGCATAGAAAACACCTGTCTTTTCGGAAAAGCAGGCGGTCTCGGGCATATGTGGAATATGGTAAAGCTTGACGGGGAATGGTATGAGGTTGACACCACATGGGATGATACCACCCTTGAAGATTTTGGCGATGAAATCCTCTATGAATTCTTCCTTGTTGACTCTGCTAAAATGAGCGACAGAGAATTATTCGAATATAATTACAACAATCCCGTTGCTTACGGAAAAAAATACAACTACTACAATGTAACGGGAACATATGCAGGTTCAGGCAATGAACTGAAAACAGCGATAAAGAATTCTCTTAAAATTTCAATAAATGAGAACAGAAAAATCGCACAGATAATGTGTGCCGATAAGTCGATTGCAGGCGCTGTTGCAGACCTTGCAAATTCAGGCGAACTTTTCTATCTTGTCACAGAGGTTGAAAAGGAAACAGGCTATACATTCGATAAAGCTAATATGAAATATTATACATTCGAAAACGCAACCATAATACTTATAACATTCTGATAGAAAGGGGTGAATGCGTTGAAAAAAGGTCTTTCAAAAGCAATACTTGTTGCATTGTTTTCATCACTTCTTCTTTCAGCGTGTAACCCTGTAAGTGATAATCCCAATCAGGATGTTACAAACGCTCCCGATTTCATTATTACCGACGAAACATCAGAAACTTCGGGGCATATCCCTAAGGTTGAATTTTCTGTATGGAAAGACAGCATCCCCGATAAATGCACAAGCAGATATGGTTATCTTTCGCTTGATGCCTCTGAAAAAGAAATCTATAACAGTATAGTTGAGGGTGCCAAAAACTACTCAAAAGAAATAGAAATTTCAAGAGAGATAAAGAAGGAAAGACTCGAAGAAATCTGTGAAATGATTTTTATCGAAGAAAACTCACTCTACTATCTTTCTGATGAGTATACAGTAAATTCAAGCGCTCTTACAGGCAAGGTCACATCGGTAGTTCTTGATTATAAATACGACTTTGAAGAACTTGCATATCTCAACACAATGACAGAAGAAAAGGTTGCTGAAATCCTCTCAAAAACCGATGACAGTATGTCTGATGTTGACAAACTGAAAATTTTCCATGATGAGATAATTTTCGGCTGTAAATACGAAACCGAAGGCAGATATGTATCTACCCCTTTCGGTGCGCTTGTTGAAGGAAATGCCCTTTGTGAAGGCTATGCAAGGGCAATGGCGATTCTCTGTAACAAATCAGGAATTGAAAATATGCTTGCAACAGGAACGCAGTATAACAGCGACGGAAACGGAAATACCACCGAAGAAGCGCATATGTGGAATATGATAAAATTAGACGGCGAGTGGTATAATATGGATGTTACATGGGATGACCCTGCTTCTATAAAAGACGGCAGAGAGCTCCCCGATGACTATATCAGTTACAGCTATTTCCTTATTCCGAATAACGAACTCCGTCCTACTCTTTCTGTAAGGACAGACCTCATAGAACCACCTGCGGCACATTCTCTCGAAAACAACTATTTTGTCTATTACGGCTACTATGCCGAAAGCTATGACGAAGCGCTTGATATTCTTGAAAAAGCGATAAAGGACGGTTACGAGAGAGGCGACCGCTATGTAAGAATAAAATTCTCTACTCCCGCGCTTTATAAAGAGGCCGCATATAAACTTTTCAGTAAAAAGGAAATCTTTACGGTATGCCCCGATATGCTTCCTAAAAAGATGGAATTCTATTGGAACGAAAACGCAAAATGTATACAATTTTCAATCAGATAAAACCGCTATGGACAAAAGAAAATCCGTAGCGGTTTTTTGTTGCGAAAAAAACTTTTCTGCATAAAATAT
>JAFXHL010000044.1 GCA_017536405.1 Oscillospiraceae bacterium | reverse complement strand
GATATGCTTCCTAAAAAGATGGAATTCTATTGGAACGAAAACGCAAAATGTATACAATTTTCAATCAGATAAAACCGCTATGGACAAAAGAAAATCCGTAGCGGTTTTTTGTTGCGAAAAAAACTTTTCTGCATAAAATATAAGTATCATTATGCGGAGGTTAATTTATGAAAAACAAGATACTTGTCGCAGGAGGGGATTTGAGGCAGGTTTTTCTCGCCTTGTCACTCTCGCGTGAATATGATACTTATATCTATGGCATCGAAGATGATACCTATACAGAAAAACTCAGAAAGGATGACGAAGAAACTCTCTATGACGCGGTAATACTTCCGATACCCGTTACAAACGATGGAGAAACGCTTTTTACACCTTTTTCAGAAAAGAAAATTCCTTTATCCGAGGTTGCGGAAAGGGTGAAGAAAAACGGAATTGTTTTTGGCGGAAGATTTGGCATTTCAGAAAAAATATTCGGAGAAAAAGGAATAGAAACAATAGATTATCTTTTGAGAGAAGAACTTTCTGTTATGAATGCTGTTGCGACAGCAGAAGGTGCTTTAGGAATCGCTATGGAGGAAAGCCCTGAAACTATTTTCGGGAATAAGATACTTATAACGGGCTTCGGAAGAATAGCAAAAACTCTCGCTAAGATACTTGTTTCTATGGGCGCTGATGTAACTGTATGCGCAAGAAAAAAGAGCGATATTGCCTGGGCGGAAATATTCGGATGTAAGGGCAGGGATTTTTCTTTGCTCAATGAAAAATCCGATTTTAAAATCATATTCAATACAGTTCCGACAGAAATTTTCACAAAAGAAAAACTCTCACTTTTAAATCCGTCAGCGCTGATAATCGACCTTGCTTCAAAGCCCGGCGGAGTTGATTTCGAGTCGGCATCATCAATCGGGATAAAGACCATATGGGCGTTATCTCTCCCCGGAAAAGTAGCGCCTGTTACCTCGGGAGAGATAATTGCTAAAACTATAAGAAATATTTTAACAGAAAGGGGAGATAATTAATGTCTGATTTTGAAGGACTTAAAATAGGCTATGCTTTCTGTGGCTCTTTCTGCACATTCAGGAGAAGTATCGAAGAACTTAAAAAACTTGCTCAGAACGGAGCGAAAATAACGCCTATAATGTCGTTTGTTGCATTTGACACCAATACCCGTTTCGGAAAGGCAGAAGACATCAGAAAAGAGATAGAAGATATATGTGGAAATAAGATAATAAATTCGATAGAAGATGCAGAGCCGATAGGCCCTAAGAATATGTTTGATGTTCTGGTTGTAGCACCCTGCACGGGAAATACAACGGCAAAACTTGCCGCGGGGATAATAGATACACCCGTTACAATGGCAGTAAAATCTCATATAAGAAATATGAAACCCGTTGTTCTTGCGATAGCAACAAACGACGCACTCGCAGGCTCGGCAAAGAATATCGGAATGCTTCATAATTACCGCAATTTCTTTTTTGTCCCCTATGGTCAGGATGATTATATGGGAAAACCCAATTCTCTCGTTTCGGATTTTACAAAAATCCCCGAAACCATTTCAAGAGCAATTCAGGGAAAACAGATTCAGCCTATATTATTATAAAAAAATGGCTATCGGAAATTACCGATAGCCATTTGGTGTTTTTTTGAAAAATTATTCAGCTGAGCCTTCAGCATATTTAGCAGAGAATTCGTTGATTGTTCCGTCTGCAATCATCTTTTCGATTGATGCGTTTATCTTTGCAAGAAGTTCATCGTTGCCCTTTGCAACAGCGATAGCGTATTCTTCAGATGCGAATGCTTCATCGTCTTCAACGATAACAAGACCTTCGTTGTCGCCGATGTATTTAGCGGCTGTTGCTGAGTCGATAACAACAACGTCACACTTGCCGTTTACAAGTTCCATAACGGCTTCTGTGCCCTTCTTGAATGCTTCGTAATCATAGCCCATATCGTTTACACAAGTTTCACCTGTATACCCTTGAATAACAACGATTTTCTTGTCTGCCATATCAGCAGCCTTCTTGATGTCTGAACCTTCCTTGACAATCATTACCTGCTTTGCAACATAGTAAGGTGTTGAGAAATCAACGGCTTCTTTTCTTTCTTCAGTAACTGTCATACCTGCGATAACAGCATCGATCTGACCATTCTGAAGCGCGATGAGAAGTGAGTCGAATTCCATATTTTCGATCTTTACAGCCATTCCGTTATCGTCGCCGATTTTCTTTGCAACAGCGATGTCGATTCCGTCATACTGATCGATAAGTCCGTTTGAAGAAACGAATTCAAAAGGAGGGAATTCAGCGTTTGTGCCGAATACGAGTGTGTCTGCTTCTTTTTCCTTTGCACATCCTGAAAGCATTGTAGCAGAAAGAACTACTGCGCCTGCGAGTGCTGCGATTTTTTTGAGTGTTTTTACCATTTTTAAACTCCCCTTAATTAAATTATTATATTATAAGGATAACCCCTTATTTACATATTAAAGAACTTTACTTAAAAACTTTACGGTTCTTTCGTTCTGCGGATTTCCGAAAACTTCATCAGGTGTTCCGCTTTCCATGATAACACCCTGGTCCATAAAGAGAACTCTTGTAGCAACTTCTCTTGCAAAGCCCATTTCGTGAGTAACGACAACCATTGTCATTCCTGATTTTGCAAGGTCCTTCATAACATCCAGAACTTCGCCGACCATTTCAGGGTCGAGCGCTGATGTAGGTTCGTCGAAAAGCATTATTTCAGGTTCCATAGCGAGAGCACGTGCTATTGCAACACGCTGTTTCTGTCCGCCTGAAAGCTGATTGGGATAAGAATCTGCTTTGTCAGAAAGACCAACTCTTGAAAGAAGCTCCATTCCTTTTTTGACAGCGTCTTCTTTAGACATCTTCTTTAAAAGAACGGGCGCTAAAGTGATGTTATCGATGATTGTGAGATGTGGGAAAAGGTTGAACTGCTGAAAAACCATACCCATTTTCTGTCTTATGAGATTAACATTTGCTTTTTTTGAATTTATCTGTTCGTCGTCGATGAAGATCTCACCATCTGTCGGCTTTTCGAGAAGGTTGAGGCAACGCAAGAATGTTGATTTTCCTGAGCCTGAAGGTCCTATAACAACGACAACTTCACCCTGTGTTATATGTTCGTCTATCCCTGCGAGAACATTTAAATCCCCGAAGGTTTTATGAAGATTTTTTACCTTGATCAATTTATTTTCCCCCTTTTGTTATCTTACTTCCGATTTTCTCAGATGCTTTTCAATAAGCCCGAGTAAAAGGGTTAAAACCTTGATGATTACGAAATAGATTATCGCTGTTGCGATAAGAGGAAGAATAGGTTTGTATGTAGCAGACTTTATAAAATCGCCTGCCTTCTGGATATCCATAAGACCTACATATCCGACAATGGCTGTTTCTTTTATAAGAACGATAAATTCGTTACAGAGGGCAGGGAAAATATTCTTTACCGCCTGAGGAACAACGATTCTGCTCATTGTCTGTGCTGCGTTAAGACCTAAAGAACGACCTGCTTCTGTCTGCCCCTTATCTATTGACATAATACCCGCTCTTATGATTTCAGAAACATAAGCGCCCGAATTTATTCCGAATGCGATAGCGGCAATTATCCATTTGTCAAGATGAACCGATGCGAATACAACGAAATAGATAATCATAAGCTGTGTTACAGAGGGTGTGCCTCTGATAACATCTGTATATACTTTTCCGATAGCTCTCAGGAATTTTGAATTTGACAGATTGAAAAGTGCGATTATCATACCGATGATGATACCTAAAATTACCGCTAAAAGTGATACTTTTATAGTGATACCGATACCGTCAAGAAGAAGCATATATCTGTCTTCTTTTATAAACGACGCATAAAAGTCGGCGTAAAAGTCATTCCATACATTTGCGAAAAAATCTGCGATTGTGTTCATATTATCATTCCTTTAAGGATTATAGTCTGCAAAAATCAAGATAAATTATACCATATTATTGTATAACAGTCAATATATTTTTGGGTTTTGTATGAATTTTAAGGCGAAAAATCGGCAAATATGACATTGAACTATGATATGTATATATGGTATAATTATTATGTATTATTATACTCGGATGAAAAAGGAGCAATGCTTTATGTCATACAGACCGGATGAAGATGGTTTCAATAATAACAGCAAAAGCGGAATGGATGAACTCGACCTTTCGAAAGCAAGAGAAAAGAAGGTCGATAATTCAAAGACACTCAGAAACGGAAGATACGACGGTCTTCGTTCTTTCGATGAACTTCCTCCGCTTAAAATAGATATGATGAAGGAAGAAAAGAAACGCGATGTTTCTTCTGAACCCATAAAGACAGAAAAGAGTTATTCAAAATACAAACATTCTGTATACAAAACCGAAGAAGAAAAGAAACAGCGTATAAGAGGTATAGCCATAGGCGTTGCAGGCGTTGTTGCGGTTTATGTTTTTGCGGGAATTTATGTAAACAGCATAAATAAGGATTACATAACAGAAACATCAGGCGAACTTGCATCTGTCGGTGTTTCATCACTCGAACTTGTAAAAGAAAATTACGACAGCAAGGTTTCAGATTATGATAAGGAGTCAAACGGGCTCAGCTTGTATCTTGCAGACACAGACGGAGACAGAATTTCAGACGCTTTTGAAATATCAAACAATATGTCTGACCCTGCAAATCCCGATACCGATGGCGACGGTCTTACCGACGGCGTTGAGATTTTAGCGGGACTTGCACCGAAGCAGAAACAGACCGACGGAAAAACATCGGATAAGGATGTTCCTTTTACAAGAGAAGAAACAATCGGCATAGCAACCGCTGAAATGGAAGGCAATGCCAATGTTTACGGAACGCAGTTCGTTGAATATACATCAGCGCTTGCGAATTACCCGGGTGTTGTAAGCTCTCTCTGCGAACTCTATTCTGTGAAATCATCAGAAAGCGTAAAGATTTCGTTTGACCTTGGCGATGAAGCAACTTCAAAATGGGGAAGCAGTAAAGAAAACCTTAAAATCTATAAGGTTGATACAGCCTCATCAGAATTTGAAGAGATAGAGTCAACATCAGACGGCTCTGTGATTTCTGCCGAAATAACAAAGGATGGTATTTATCTTTTAGGCGACAAATCTGTTATGGATGAAGAACATCCGACAAGGGTATTCTTCCTTATAGACAATTCAGGCTCTATGTATCCCGTTGAGGAATGCGAAGGCTCTGAAGAAAACGACGTTGAATTCAGAAGACTTGACCTTGCCGTAAGCATTATGGATGGTCTTTATGATGTTTCTTTCGGTGCCGGTAAATTCACGGGAAACTATACAACTCTCATCGAAATAAACGATAACTATTCAAAGACCGAAAAGAGAATAAACAGTATAGCAAAATCAGATGAATATTTCGACGGCACAAACATAGCATACGCTTTAAGAAAAGCCGCCGAAGAATTCGATGACAACAAGCTTGCAAGAAACTATATTGTTCTTCTTACAGACGGAAACACAACAACTCCCAATACGGCCGCTGAAAGAACAGCAGTTGAATACTGTAACCAGAAGAACATAACAATCATAACAATAGGTCTCGGAAAGCATATAACACAGTCATATCTTCTTGATACAGCAGAAGCTACAAACGGAATGTTCTTCCATGTTTCAAACGCAGAAGGACTTGACCCTGTTGCTGAAAAGGTATGTGCTATCATCTCTGAAAACCAGATTTCAGAAAGCGATGAAAAAACAGGTGATATGTTCGTTATCGCCGATACAGGCTATAACTATGAAGAAGACGGTCTCCGTTTTGGTATGCCCACAACAGAGAATGTTGACGGTTCAGCACTCGGTACTGCTATGATAAATAAACTCTATTATTCGGGTGCTTTAGAACTGACAGCAGACGGATACAAGAGTGGCAAGGGCGGAGAAATCGGCGGATATGATATTTCAGACCATGCATTCTTCGGTGATACAAGACAGAACCTCTGTGACCTTACACTTGACTGTACAAAGGATTACAGAGAATATATCATAATGCAGGATAAATGGGATTTCAAAAAGGTAACCGACGGAACTCTCTATTATACAAAAGAAACAAAGGATTTCCTTGCGCAGAAGGGCTGGGAAATCGGTATGAGAAAATACAATGGCGAAGGAATGGAAGCAGACGGACTTATGAAGGTTATAAGAGTCATAACATTCCAGAATCTCCCGCCATTTGAAAACTATGAAACCGCTATTGTAAATACAGAGAAAGTTTCTGTTGAAGACAAGAAAATAGTTGCTGCAATAAAGTATTATGACAACCTCTATCTTTCGGATAAGGCAGATATACTTTCATTCGGTGCTAACGGAGATAAGGCTTTCGAAGCACTCGAAACAGAAACATCAAGCGGTAATCCTTCTGTTATAACGACAGGAAACAGCGTTTATAATGTTTCAAGGCTTCTCAGAAAATCGGCAGACCCGAATACATTCGTTATTGAGGCTTATGAAGTGAGCAACGGCGAAGTAGTAAAGATAACTCTTTCAAAGCAGCCTGTATATGACGACAAGGCGGGAACAAAATATCAGTATATCGCAAAAGTCGGCGATAAGGAAATGCCCCTTTATATTTACAGATAGCCTATGGAAAAGTTAATACAGTTCATTAAAAACGAGATAGTTCTCGTTGTGTCATTACTTGCGGCGGTGGTTACAATGTTTTTTGTACCGCCGTCTGCGGATTATATAGGGTATATAAATTTTTCGGTAATATCACTTTTATTCTGCCTTATGCTTGTTGTTTCAGGGGTTATGGAAACTAATCTTTTCGGCGTTGTTTCAGAAAGAATGCTTTTTGTGACAAAGTCAGAAAGGGCAGTGACAATAGTTCTCGTCGCGGTGACATTTTTCAGTTCAATGCTTATAACCAACGATGTTGCGCTCATAACTTTTGTTCCTTTAACGATAAGCATTTTCGGAAGCGACAGGAAGGACAGGCTTATTTTAACGGTTGTTCTTGAAACCATTGCCGCAAACCTCGGCAGTATGGCAACACCTGTCGGAAATCCTCAGAATCTGTATATCTATGATTATTTCTCCCTCTCGATAGGGGAATTCTTTAAAATCCTTATGCCTGTTGTTGCTTTAAGTATGGTTATGATAACAGTGGCCTGCTTTACAGGAAAGAACAACGCTATGCGTGGCGATGACAACATCGACAACAAGATAAAGGATAAGAAAAAACTTGCGTTATACATCATACTTTTTGTCGTCTGTATGATGACTGTTTTAAGAGTTCTCGATTACAGAATAACACTCGGCATAGTGGTTTTATCGGCAGTTATCTTTGACAGAAAAATCTTTAAAAAAGTCGATTATTTTCTTCTTCTGACATTTGTTGCATTTTTCATTTTTGTCGGAAATTTAAGGGCAATTCCTGAAATAAACCTGGCACTCGGCGAAATGATAAACGGAAGAGAATTCATCTTTTCCGTTATGGCAAGTCAGATTATCAGTAATGTTCCTGCGGCGGCTATGCTTTCGGGATTTACCGATAACGCCGCAGCGCTTTTAATGGGCGTCGATGTCGGAGGGCTCGGCACTCCCGTTGCATCACTTGCAAGCCTTATTTCTATGAAACTCTATTCAAAAAGCAAGAATTCGGATATGAAAAAATATCTTCTTGTATTTACAGTTATGAATGTTATTTTCCTTGGCATCTTTATTCTTTTCTGCATATTTGTTTTAGGATACAGATAATTTTTAAAGACGGAGGTGAGAAAAATCAGGCGTAAGATTATAATATCATCAGTTGTTGTTTTAGCACTCATCGGCTTCATTATCTGGGGGTATTCGGGTGACGGGGGGAGCAGAAATACAACCCCTTCGCAGACAACTTCAAAGACCACAACAGAGGCTATAACAACAGAACCCGAAAAGGTTTATCTTCCTTTTTCGGCTACTCTTGAAAACTATAACGATAAAGAATTTTTCTCATTACCCTGCCCCGATTTTTTGAATTCCGAACAGAAAAAAATATGGCAGGAAGCATATTTTATGACATATATGAGTGTTGCAGAAAACAGTTTCGGACTTGCGGGAGAATATGAAAAATCTCCCCGCCTTTCTGATGACGGACACGAATATCATTATATGAGAACGGGTGTTTCATATGATGAAATGTATAATTATATAACAAGTGTTTTTACAAAGGAATATACAGAAGAAACCTTTATGGCGGATACCTATATAAATGATAATGGCGAACTTCTTTTTCACGACCGCGCAAGAAAACCCGATGTTTCATACAGGGACTGTGAATTCAACCTCATTTCAAGCAATTATAACAAGATAGAATTTTCTATGACAGCGCTTTATTCCTGGAAGGATATAGCGACCCTCGGTGAACTTGATAAAACAGAAACAGAATCTCATCTTGAAGAGCACACTTTTACGATGGTAAGAACGGAAAACGGCTGGAGGATGAGTGAATACAGTTTCTGGCTTTAACGAAAAGTTTACATTTTTAAAGCAGGTTACCTATTGCTATCTTTTAAAAAAGATAGTATAATACATCTTGGAAATTACTTTGCAAAGGAATGTGAAAATGAGTCTTACAACATATATACAATACCGCGATTGTATCCATGATATAGTGGATACTCCTGTTGTTCAGAAGATGTCGCGTTATATACAGCATGGCGATGTTTCTACTTTAGAGCATTGCATACTCGTTTCGTATCTCAGTTTCTTGGTGTGTAAAAAACTCGGAATGAACTATTATGCTGCCGCAAGGGGAGGACTTTTACATGACCTCTTTTTATACGACTGGCATGATGTTCCGATAAAGATAAGAACACCAAAGGATATCTTCCGTATGCACGGATTTGTCCATTCAAAAAAAGCACTTGATAATGCTTATGAGCATTTTGATTTAAGCCTTCTTGAAATGGATATTATAGAAAAGCATATGTGGCCTTTAACAGCCGTTCCGCCGAGATATAACGAAAGCTTCGTTGTTTCCTGTATGGACAAGGTTGCGGCAATCCTCGAAATGATGAGAATAAGCCGTTTTTCATTCCTCGGAAAAGTAATTGCTTTTTCAGCAGTCAGAGAGCAGGTTGTTGCAGAAATACTCGCAGTAAGTAATGCATAGGATAAAGCAGGAATCATAAGATTCCTGCTTTTATTTTTTCGGTTAATGCTAATTATTACAAAATTATGTCAGTTTTGAAAATCGGTTGAAATCGCGTTTTGTATGTTGTATTATTAGAATTGGCGATGTTTTATAACATGACAGCATTCGGGGGAATGCTGATTTTGGAGGAAAAAATGAAAAAACTTATTTTATCTTTGCTTATGATAACGATGCTTACAGGGTGCGTATCCGAACCTGTAAAGCAGGAAGAGGTTACGACGGTTGAGGAAGAAATTACAACGACCATTGAAACAAAAATTACAGAAAATATTGTTTCTACCATTACTGAGAAAAAAACACATGAACAAAATTTGATTGAAGATACCAATATCAGCAAAGCGGATATGATAATCAATTCAATAAATGAGATAAAAAATCAATATGAATTTGCTTTGTTATATGACTTTGATTTCGATGGAGTTCCTGAAGCTATGACTGTTAATCACGGAATGGTCAATCTTGATTGTGAGATATACAATTTGAAAGATGGTCATATAAGTTATTGCGGTAATATAGTTATTGATGATAACTATCCGTCTGAAAATACAATGAATATAAAACTATATCGTGATGATTCATCAAAGAACTTTTTTTATTGCAGTAATCCTGTTGACTTTGTGAAAAATAATTCAGAAGAAGATATATATGGGTATTATTCCGGCAACCTAATAAAGTATGTTTTTGCCGACGGAACTATTCAGAGTGAAGTTTTATTGAATTTTCAAGAAGATTATAGCGATGAGGATTCGCTTAAGAATTATCTGAATGATTGTGAAAATTATCTGAATCAATATGAACTTATAGAAACAATACCCGTTACGGCGTTATGGAATTACGAAAGTGTTAAAGACGGAGCATACAAAGAAATAGTAAGAAGAGAATTAAAAGAAAAATACGGTATTGAATAACTTATACCCGAAGAAGAAAAACCCTTACAAATCATTACATCAACAAGGCTTGAGCCTTAATAACAATTATTTATAACGGAGAGAAAAAATGAAAATTTGTGCTGTTGTGCCGTCGCTTAATCCCGATGACAGCCTCATAGAAGTAATAACGGGGTTAAAGGAAAAGGGATTTAAAAAAATAATACTCATAAACGACGGCAGTGAAAGTGATGAGTATTTCAATAGACTTAGCGCCGATGAAAGCGTAATTGTTCTTACCCACGAAGTGAACAAGGGCAAGGGCAGGGCTATGAAAACGGCTATGAGTTATTATCTCGAAAATTTAGCAGATGAATATGAGGGCGTCGTTTTCTGTGATGCCGATAATCAGCATTCATCTGTGGATATCTTGAAATGTGCCGAGGCTGTTTCTGAAAACACACTTGTTTTGGGCGTCCGTGATTTCAGCCTCGATAATGTTCCTAAAAGAAGTAAAATGGGAAACAGAACTATGTCTTTTCTTTTTAAGGTCATAGGAGGACTTTCTATTTCCGACACCCAGACAGGTCTTCGCGCTATGGGCAATTCTGTTATAAAGGATTACATAAATGTAAAAGGCGAAAGGTTTGAATACGAAACAAATATGCTTCTTGAAACCAAACGCCTCGGAACAGAAATAAAAGAAGTAAAGATAGAAACGATTTATGAAGACACAGAAGACCACAAGAGCAATTTTGATACTTTTAAGGACTCTTTCAGGATTTTCAAAATCCTTATTGCTTTTGTTTCGTCGTCTGTAATTTCCTGCGTTGTCGATGTTTTGATGTTTGCGATTTTTATAAAGGTTTTCGGATTTTTATCTGAAGAAATACAGATTTTTCTTGCAACAGCAATAGCGAGGGTTATTTCTTCGATAGTGAATTATTTTATAAATCATAAGGCGGTTTTCAAAAGCCGTTCTGATGTCAAAGCAACGATATGGCGATACTATCTTTTGTGTATAGTACAGATGCTTTTTGCGTATTTAGGTGTTTATTTACTCGTCCACTTTACGCATTTCAACGAAGTTCTTATGAAACTTCTTACTGACTTTATACTGTTTCTTGTCAGTTTTCAGATTCAGAGAGATTTTATATTCCAGACGAAAAGGAAGAAAAAGGTGTTATGAGAGAAAATGTGAATGCCATAGAGAATAATGTTCCCAAAAAGAAAAACGGCGGAAGAATTGTAGGCAGAATTTTTATAGTTTTAGGACTTGTAATCCTGTTTTTACTGTTCTTTATTTTAGGAACAATAACCGTTGTTTTCAGAGGTCCTTCTGAAACCGCAAAGGGACTTTTAGCGACAACTTTAATGGAAACAAGTGCTATGAAATTTGTTCCGAGAATGTATTTTTCGGAAGAAGAGGTAGAACTTCTCTTAAAGAAGAATTCGGCTGTTGCTGTTAATGAAATAACCGATACTTCGCTTGTTGTTATCGAAAAGAAGGAAGAATCGTCAGAAGAGATAAAGCCCGAAGAAAATATCGAGATAATAGATATATCCTCATCGACATATAAGGGGAAACTTATGATTGTAAAGGACCCTTCAAAAGTAAAGGTTTCTGTTTCGGCAGAAAATTTCGGTGACGGCAAGGGTATGAAAATCGACGAGCATGTTGAAAAAGAGGGCGCGATAGCAGGAGTCAACGCAGGCGGTTTTGCCGATGAAAACGGAATGGGCAACGGCGGTCAGCCTTTAGGACTTGTTATAAAAGACGGCAGAGTTGTTTCGGGCCTTGAAACATACAGCTGTGTTATAGGTCTTGATAAAGATGATAAACTCGTTGTAGGAAGTATGAAGGGAACAGAAGCGGTTGAAAGAGGGCTTCGTGATGCCGTTTCTTTCGGGCCTGTCTATATAGTAAACGGAAAAAGATCTGAAGTTATAGGAACAGGCGGAGGGGTAAACCCCAGAACCTGCATAGGTCAGAGAGCAGACGGTGCTGTTCTTTTACTCACAATAGACGGCAGACAGGCAACAAGTCTTGGTGCAACACACAGCGACTGTATAGATATTTTAGAGGAATACGGCGCTGTCAATGCGGCTAACCTTGATGGTGGCTCTTCAACAAGTATGTATTACGACGGCGAGATACAGAATGTTCCCGCAACAGTTTATGGCCCCCGCGATATCCCGACAGCGTTTGTCGTTATGCCATAATTTTTTGAATGGAGAAAGAAAATGAAAAAACTTATTATTCCATTATTTTTGATTTTAACACTCTTATGTGGATGCGCGAGTGCGAAAAAGTATGAATTCGGGTTTGCCGAAGGAGCGAAAACTCCTGTTAAATGCAGTATGAGTATCCCGAAAAAGTGTAAAGTCGGACCTTACAGATTTGAATCCGAAGTTGCAAAGCCCTGGGAAAGATTCTATTGTGCAAATATAGAAGTGAAGCCGAAAACGGTTGATGGTGTAACAGGTGCAGGTGAATACAGCCTGATAAGCATATATACGATTGCCAAAAACGGAAAAGAAACAGAAGCCGAGAATGTTAAATTTTACACTGCGGAAGAAATGAAAGAACGCACTGTTTCAAAATACGGCGAACAGATTGTATATTCAGAAGACAGAACAATATGTGGATACAACGCTTTTTACAGCGAACGAATTTACGATTCTCCAATGGGATTCGCCAATGCAACCGGAGAAATTTCTGTATATGTATCAAATGATAAAACAGAAGAAGATGACTTCTTTGCAATCAGCCTGACAGGAACATATCGGAATGAAACTGAAAAACAGGAAATCATAGATGCAATAAATTCACTGGAGATATATTGATATGAAAAAACTTATTTTATCTTTAGTTATGATAGCGATGCTTACGGGATGCAAAGCAGAACCTGTAAAGCAGGAAGAGGTTACGACAACTGTTATTAGCGAAACAGATGCAATAGTAAAGTCTGATTGTTCAGGATATACTGTCTCGGTTGAAGATTTAAAAGAAACCATTGATAAGGCTTATTTATGTGATTATTGTATGCGCGGGGGAGATTTGAAATTTTATTTCAAAGACGGCGACTATTATAATTACAGCGGAGAAACATATGACGACTTCATAAATTCTTTCGGTGATGTATTTGCCTCTGAAAGCAAAATAGCAGAAGAATATTTCTCGTTGCATAAAGGCTATCTTGTCGGAAATGAACTTTATATACAAGAAATTCTTGATGACGCAAAGCCCATAGAAGAAGACATAAGAAATATATCTGGCAGTTATGACGCTATTTATATTTATGGTGGAATAGGAAGCAACCCTACATTCATAAGAAATGAATTTGAAATAACCGAACGCAAGGAACATTCCATTGTTCTGAAAAATACCGCATATTATAACGAAGAGAACAATACTCCTGTAAAAACTTATGAATATAAAATGATAATCGAAGACGGCAAATGGAAATTTGTCAATTTTGAAAGCTGGAAGTAGAGGAGAAATAAAATGAAAACCAGAAATGAAAAAAAGAGCATTTTCGCTCCTGTACTTATAATAATTTTTTCGGTGCTTATAATAGCGTCGGTCTGCTTATGGGTTTATCTCTATGGCTTTTTAGAGGCTTATGAGAAAAATGTTCCCATAAACACAGCGAATAAAATCGCTGAACTTTACAAGGAAGAAAACTTCTCTGAAATCTTTTCGATGCAGGGAATAACTCCTGATAAATTCAATACAATTTCTGAATATGAAAAATTTTTCAGAGAAAAATACGGCGATGATTTTTCATCTGTAAGAGCAGCGAAAATCGCAAAGAGTGGCGAAGATGAAGTCTATGCCGTTCTTTTAGGAAATGAAAAACTCTGTGAATTTTTAGTAACAGAAGAGGGAACAGAGGATAAATACGGCTTTAAGGCGAGAAATACAGAGATGAAGCATATGGATTATCCAAAAGAGTATTCCGTTTCAGTAACAGTGCCTGAAGGCGCAAAGGTTTATCTTAATGATGATGTTCTTCTTTCTGATAAAGAAAAGAAAACAACCGACCATGCAATAAAAGGCTATGACGAACTTTATGACGAGGCTTTGAAACCATCGTTTGAATATTATGAGGTTAAAAATCTTCTCAATAAGCCATCTCTTAAAGTCTTTTCTGAAAACGGCGAAGAGATGAAACTTTCAGGCGATAACGGAGAGTTTTATGCGCTCCCCGAAGTTTCACCCGAAATGGAAGCGCTCGCTAAATCACTTTCGGAAGAAGTTGCCGTTAAATACGCTCTTTATGGAATTACCGATATAAAATTTGCAGAACTCTCTCCTTATCTTTTCCCCGAATGTGAGTATTACAAAACAGTAAAGGGCTTTTATAACGACTGGTATGCAGAGCATACTTTCTCTTATGACGAAGTATCACACAGCGATATAAAGGTTTATGACGACACACATTTTTCTGTAAGAATAAAGTTTGTCTATCATATAAATATCGGTTGGAAAATTGTCGACTATAATGTTGATTACAATATGTTCTTTATAAAATCAAACGGCAGATGGCTACTTTGTGGAATGGAGCTTTAATATGGATATGAAAAATATCTTATCGGGATTGTCTTTTTCAGCCTATGAAGCTTTGGGCGTTCATCCCGAAAAAGAGGGCAACAGATTTTCTGTTTTTGCACCCGAAGCAAAAAGTGTTTCTTTAATCGGAGAGTTTTCTGAATGGAAAGAAATTCCGATGAAAAAGGACGATAACGGAGTGTGGTCTGTTTCTGTAAAGAATTCAGAAGCAGGACAGATGTATAAATTCAGAATAACCACAAAAGACGGCGAAACTTTTGACCGTATGGATCCGTTTGCGTTCTTCTCGGAAAAACGCCCGGGGAATGCATCTGTTATCTATAATCCTTCTGAATATAAATGGAATGACAGCGAATGGATTTCATCAAGAAAAAAAGATTTTTCGGAAAATATCAATATCTATGAAGTGCATCTCGGTTCGTTTATGAAAAAGGATGACGGTGAGTTTCTTTCTTATGATGAAACGGCTGAAAAACTTATTCCCTATGTTAAATCGTTGGGAGCAAATTATGTTGAATTTCTTCCCTTTACCGAACATCCTCTCGATGCAAGCTGGGGGTATCAGGTTTCGGGATATTATTCCGCAACATCAAGATACGGTAACCCCGACGGACTCAAAAGACTTATAGAAAAATGTCATCAGAATAATATCGGCGTTATTATGGATTTTGTTCCTTTGCATTTTGTTTCTGATTATTTTTCACTGAATTGCTATGACGGGTCACATATCTTTGAAAGCGATACAGAAAACGAAAGACACAGCCGTTGGGGAACGACACTTTTCGATTTCTCAAAACCTTTTGTCATAAGTTTTCTTCATTCTGCGGTAGCTTTCTGGATAGAAAATTATCATATTGACGGAATTCGTTTTGATGCCGTTTCAGAGATGATTTATCGTCACGGAAGCGGTGATGAGGGGCTTAACGAACCTGCTATATGGTTTATGAAAACGCTAAATTTTTACATTTCTAAAAAATACAGCGATGTAATGCTTATAGCAGAGGATTCATCTATTTTCGGAAAAGTAACAGCGCCCGTAGAATACGGCGGTTTAGGCTTTGATTATAAGTGGGATTTAGGATGGATGAACAACACCCTTTATTACCTCTCGCTTCCTTTTGAAAAGAGGGAATACAAGGCTTACAGCATCTATCATTCGATGGATTATTTCTATAACGAAAACTATATTCTTCCTCTTTCACACGATGAGGTTTCACACGGTAAAAAGTCGCTCATAAATAAATTCTATGGCGATTTTGAAGAGAGATTTTTACAACTCAAACTTCTTCTTACATATGCTTTTACTCACCCGGGGAAAAAACTCTTTTTTATGGGAACAGAAATTCCCTCTGAAAAAGAATGGAACGAATATGATGTTCTCGAATGGGAAAACGGCAGAAGAGAAGAACTTACAGAATTTTTCAGCGAACTTTCATCACTTTATTCTTCACATCCCTCGCTTTATAAAAATGACTTTGACGGAAGATTTTTCAGATGGACAGAAAAAGAAAACGATGAATGTCTTTTCATTTTTGAAAGACTTTCGGATGATGGCGATAAAGTTATAACGGCGCTTAATTTCTCTGATGAAAAAGTGTCTAAAAAGATACTTCTTTCTCCTGATGATGAAATACTTATTTCAAGCGGAAAGGCTGAAATAACAAGAACGAAAACCATGTCAACCTTAAAACTCGGTAAACTTTCATCTGCTGTCATAGGAAAAAAATACAACT